>JAQGMP010000038.1 GCA_028292285.1 Variovorax sp.
TTCCCGGTGGTGTATGCCTCGGGCATCAATGGCTGGTCTTCGATGGTCGAGGGCGAGCCGGGTGAGCAGTGGGGTCCCGACATGTCGGCCCTGTTCAACACCGTGCTGCAGCATGTACCGGCGCAAAAGGGTGACCCGGCCGCGCCGCTGCAGCTGCAGATTTCTGCGCTCGACTTTTCGACCTTCGTCGGCCGCATCGGCGTTGGCCGCATCAGCCAGGGCACGGTCCGGCCGATGATGGACGTGGTGGTGATGGAAGGTCCGGACGGCAAGGCCGTCAAGGGCCGCGTCAACCAGGTGCTGACTTTCCAAGGCCTGGAACGCGTGCAGGCAACGGAAGCCGGTCCGGGCGAAATCGTGCTGATCAACGGCCTGACCGACATCGGTATCGGCGTGACCGTGACCGACGCGACCAACCCGGCCCCGCTGCCGATGCTCAAGGTCGACGAGCCGACGCTCACGATGAACTTCTGCGTCAACACCAGCCCGCTCGCTGGTCGTGAAGGCAAGTACATCACCAGCCGCCAGATCTGGGACCGCCTGCAAAAAGAGCTGCAGCACAACGTGGCGCTGCGCGTCAACGAGACCGACGAAGAAGGCATCTTCGAAGTGATGGGTCGCGGCGAACTGCACTTGACCATCCTGCTGGAGAACATGCGCCGCGAAGGCTACGAGCTGGCGGTGTCCAAGCCGCGTGTGGTGTTCAAGGACGTCGACGGCGTGCGAAATGAACCTATCGAACTGGTGACCATCGACGTCGAAGAGCAGCACCAGGGCGGCGTCATGCAAGCCATGGGCGAGCGCAAGGGCGATCTGGTCAACATGGAATCGGACGGCCGTGGCCGCGTTCGCCTCGAATACCGCATTCCGGCGCGCGGCCTGATCGGTTTCACCAACGAGTTCCTGAATCTGACGCGTGGCTCGGGCTTGATCTCGAACATCTTCGACAGCTACGAACCGCACAAGGGCGACATCGGCGGCCGGAAGCAAGGCGTGCTGATCTCGATGGACGACGGCGAAATCTTCACTTACGCACTGGGCAAGCTGGACGATCGCGGCCGCATGTTCGTGCGTGCCAACGACCCGGTGTACGAAGGCATGATCGTCGGCATCCACAGCCGCGACAACGACCTGGTGGTCAATGCCACGCGTACCAAGCAGCTGACCAACTTCCGGGTGTCCGGCAAGGAAGACGCGATCAAGGTCACGCCGCCGATCGAACTCACGCTGGAATACGGCGTCGAGTTCATCGAGGACGACGAGCTGGTCGAAATCACGCCGAAGAGCGTTCGTCTGCGCAAGCGGTTCCTGAAGGAACACGAACGCAAGCGCGCCAGCCGCGACTGAGCGAGTCCATCGGCTCGGTTGGCTAAGGCTTAGCCGCGCAGCGGCAAAGCGGCCTGACATGAAAAAGCCGGCGCGTGGCCGGCTTTTTCACAGACAGTTCGTGCGCGTTCAGGGGCGCGCGAGCTTCCAGGCATTGTTGAAGTTGTCGCCGGTGCGATCACCCGCCTTGGCGTCGTTCGCGTAGTAGTACAGCGGCCAGCCGTTGTAGGCCCATTGCTTGGTGCCGTCGTCGCGCATGATGACCGTGTAGCCGCCCATCGGCTTGGCCGACGCGGCGACCGGCAGCGCCGGCCAGAGCTTGGCGCATGCCGCATTGCAGACCGACTTGCCGCTGTTGGCGGTGTCGCGCGTGAACGTGTAGAGCGACTTGCCGTCCGGGCCCACGAGCACGCCGTCGGCGGTCTTGGTCGGGGTATCGGGCGCCATGGCGGTGGACATGCCGCCGCAGCCTGCGAGCAGGGTGGCGGCGAGGATCGATGCGCTGAGCAGTTTCATTTCAAGTTTCTCCTTCGGTTTCAAAAAAACGCTGGCGCATGGAGTTGCGCCAGCAGCCAGTCTAAATTGCCCTATGACAGCTGACGGTAGGTGACCGTCGCCAATTTCATCAACGTTTCGCGCGGCAGTTTGCCGGCGACGGCATAGCCGAATCCGTGGTCGATCCAGTAGAAGCTGGGCACGGGCCCATCCGATGTGAAACGGAATGCGGTTTCGCGGGATGGCGTCCCGCCGCTCGTGGCGGCTTCCAGAGCGCCGATGTACAGGGTCACACGTTCGCCCGCGGCGTTCTCGAACATGAACTGGGCACGCGCGCCTTCGTCGCCGGGCAACAGCCGGCCACCCACCAATGAGTAGCCTTCGCTCGAGAGATCGGGCACTTTGAGCGGGCGATCGAGCCGCTTCGACAGCCATTGCACCAGATGCTGCTGTTCGGCGGCAGCCACCTCGACCGGATGGCGCTTTTCGGGCGCGTAGACCGCGTGCGCGACCGACGCCGCATGCACGAATTCGCGCGACACGAGCGCGATGGCCGCTGCCGGTGCGGCCACAGGGGCCTTCGCCAAACTCGCGCTGCGCGACACCGTCCACTGTGCATTGACGAGCCAGCCGGCCGCAAAGGCGACCACGAAACAGGCGGCCATGCCGCCCCAGCGCAGCCACCCCGACCGTTCGGCTGCGCGCGCCGGGGGGGCGTGCAGCGCTTTCAGCAACGGCGCAGGCACCGGCTCGTCGAGCAAGCCGAGGTGCAGCTGGCGCAGTGCGTCGCGCTGCACCTGCCACGCGGTCACGCGAGCTGCCAGAGCCGGCTCTCGCCGGAGCAAATCGCTGATCGCTGCGTGGCGCTCGGGAGTCAGTCGACCATCGACGAAAGCATGCAATTCGTCGTCGGTTGCGGAATAAATGGGAGCGTTCATGTTGACTTACTTGAGGCGCCGCAGACCGGGCCGGCCGGAGGTCGCGGCGGTGCCTTCAGTGGCCGTGCCTTCCATCAGTTCGTGCAGACGGACGCGGGCACGCGACAGCCGGGACATCACCGTGCCTGCAGGAATGCCCAGCACCTTGGCCACTTCGGCATAAGACAGGTCTTCGAGCGTCACCAGGAGCAGCACGGCGCGCTGTTCCTCGGGCAACTGAAGCAGGCAGCGCTGCAGATCGATGCCGTGGTCCCGTCCGGATTCGGCCGCGCGGAGCTCGTTCGACACGTCTTCCAGGGGCACGGTGGCGCGCGGTGGCGAGCGGCGCATCTGGCTGGCAAAAAGGTTGTGCATGATGGTGAAAAGCCAGGCGCGCAGGTCGCTGCCGACGGTCCACAGCCGCCACTTGCTGCAAGCCCGCTCCAGCGTGTCTTGCACCAGATCGTCGGCGGCCCAGGCGTCGCCGGTCAGCACGCGCGCATAGCGCCGCAAGCTGGGAATGTGTTCGATCAGGGGCTGCGAATCCATGCGGTCTGTTCAATGCGGGGCCGTGTTTGAGCGACAGGCGGGAGAAACATCGTCTGAGAATGCTGCGACAGTCATCATCGCAGCGGGCCCGGCATTCGCTTTGGCACCGCCGGCGGTATCGCCTTCCGTGGCTGCCGAGAACGCGAGAAATGCGCTGAACAGCGTGACGTAGACGACGATGACGATGGTGGGGAGGCGCGTGGGGGACAAGGCATTTCTCCTTTCCACGCACAAACGCCTGCGGCGGCCGGTTTATTCCACCGCGCCGCAAAAAAATCTAGGCGGCGCTCAGCACCTCGCTGTAAGCCGAGATAAATCGCTGCGCGATGCGGGGCCAGTCGTATGCCTCTGCAAACGCCAGGCTCGCATTGCGCATCGACTGTTGGTGCGGCTGGTCCATCGACAAAAACGCGATCAGCTTTTTGAAGTCGGCATCGCTGCCGTCGAACTCGAGGCAAAGGCCGTTTTCACCGCTCTGCACGAACCCGTTCATGGGCTCGACATCGCGGCACACCACCAGCAGCCCGGCCGCCATCGCCTCGAGCAACGTCAGGCCAAAACCTTCGTATTCGCTGGCCGTCGCGAACACGGTTCGATCGCGCAGCGCGACCTTCAAGTCGGCGTCGCTCATCGGGGGCGCGAGCCGCACGCTGTCTTGCAGCCCGGCGCTGTCGATGCGCGCCTGGAACTTGCACGCCAGGCCGCTGACATCGGTGCCGGTGATGAGCAGGTCCAGCGGATGACCCAGGGCCTTCAGGCGCACCGCATAGTCGAGCAGCCGGTCGACGCGTTTGTTTTCGGACAGGCGGCCCCAGTAGACCCAGCGCCGCAGGTCAGTGCTTGGCGGTCGATCAGCGATCTGGTGGCGCTGCACGTCGATGCCGTTGCCGGTCACCCGGATCCGGTCGGTAAACCGGCCGAAGTAAGCCGCGTCGTTGTCGCTGGTTGCCAGCACCAATTTGTAGGAGTCGAGCATGCGACGCAGCGCGAACTCTTGGTGCAGCCGTTTGGCGCCCGCCAGACGGCGCGTGTGATGAAAGCCGCCATGGGTGCTCAGCACCCGCGGCAACTGGCTGCCGGACAGCATGACGCCGACCGATAACGCCATCAGTTGAGGATCGTGAACATGCAAAAGATCGAAGCCCTGAATCGCCTGCTTCAAGTGCGGCGCGTAGCCGACCAGCTTGCTGCCGATGAGCGGCACGTTGGTGACCTTGATTCCCTCGACCGTCCGCGTTTGAAGCCGCTTGTGATCCGGAGAAACGTAGAGCACTTCGGCATCGACCCCCAGCCGCTGGCAGTGCACCGACAGGTTCAACACCACTGCCTCGATCCCGCCGATCTTCGGATGGAACGTCGGCGTGATGTTGAGGACTCTCACTGGCCTGCGTCCCCGGGTCCGGTCGCATCGCCAGGCTTGGCAAAAAGGATGCGGCGTTTGACGAATTGCGCCGGATTGCCCGCGTACACGCCCCACGCCTCCAGCGATTTGAATGCCACTGCCCGAGCACCCAATACCGCGCCCTCACCGATGTCGATGCCGGGTCCGACAAAGGCCTCGGCAGCGATCCAGACATCCGCGCCGATGCGAATCGGTTTGGCGATCAGCTGGAAGTCGCGGGTCCGGATGTCGTGGCTCCCGGCGCAGAGGTGTGCACCTTGCGAAACCAGCGCGCGCTCTCCCAATGAAATCGGCGCCATGTTGTAGCAGGTGACGCGCTCCGCCAGCAGGCTGCGGTCCGCCATTTCCAGGTGAGGCGGGTACCAGACTTTCGCGCTGCCCCGAACATCCGAAGCGACGCCCATGCGGGCGCCAAAAAGCGTCAATAAAAAGCGACGCCATGCGCCGAATGGCGGCGGCGTCCACGAGGCGAGCACGGCCCAGGTCAAGGTCCACAACGCCCGAAACAGCCTGTTGGCAAGGCTGAAACTCGGTCCGCCTTCGCGTGAATTGGCCTGACTCGCGTCGAGAGGTTGAAGCGCCATGTGTTGGAGAAATAGTGGGCGGGGCGTCCGGACGCAGAATTCGCCCGAGACGCTGTTACGTTCTGTGACTATAACGCCAAAGTTCTCATTTGCTGAATTTCTTCATCGCGCGCTCGACTTCGCGTTTGCCTTCGCGGTCTTTGATGGTGTCGCGCTTGTCGTGCTCGGCCTTGCCCTTGGCCAGCGCAACTTCGCACTTCACCTTGCCCGCTTTCCAGTGGAGGTTGAGCGGCACCAGTGTGTAGCCCTTTTGCTCGATCTTGCCGATCAGCCGGCGAATCTCTTCCTTGTGAAGCAGCAGCTTTTTCGTGCGGACCGAATCCGGCGTGATGTGGCTCGATGCGCTGTTCAGCGGATTGATCTGCAGGCCGATCACGAACAGTTCGCCGTTGCGGATCACGACATACCCGTCGGTCAGCTGAACCTTGCCTTCGCGCAGCGATTTCACCTCCCAGCCTTCGAGGACGATACCGGCCTCGAAACGTTCTTCGAAGAAGTAGTTGTAGGCGGCCTTCTTGTTGTCGGCGATGCGGGAGGAGGGGTCTTGTTTCTTTTTGGTGGCCATGGCTCGGAAAGATGGGGTCGGCATGGCTTCAATACAATCCGTCGCGCACGCCGTGCCGATTCTATGAAAACCGTTCAAAAGTCCGTCCTCATCTGGTACAGCGCCGAGGAGATGTACGCCCTTGTCACCGATGTCGCCAGATATCCGGAGTTCTTGCCCTGGTGCGATCGGACCCGGGTGATCGACCAGGATGCAACCGGAATGACGGCCGAAGTCGGCCTCGCGTTCGGCGGCATCCGGCAGAGCTTTACGACGCGCAACACGCAGGTCGCCGGCCGCGAAGTGCAGCTCAAGCTGGTGAGCGGGCCGTTCTCGAATCTCGACGGTGTCTGGAAATTCACCCCCGTGGGCGAAGCCGGCGAGCGGGCCTGCCGCGTCGAGCTGAACCTGAACTACGGCTTCAGCAATTTCGCGCTGCAGGCACTGGTCGGGCCGGTGTTCGACAAGATTGCATCGAGCCTCGTCGAGGCGTTCGTCAAACGGGCCGAGCAGGTCTACGGCAAGAGCTGAACCGCATGCAGATCACGTTGGTCTATTCGCCGGGTCCGCGCGAGATTTTCGAGGAAACGATGACGTTGCCGGATGGTGCGACGGCAAGGGATGCCGTGATCGCCAGCAAGCTCGCCGTGTCGTTCCCCACCCTCGATTGGGATGCATCAACCGCATCAACCGCATCGACCGCACCAACCGGATCAACAGCGTTGACCGCCGGGATCTGGGGCCGTGGATGCGAGTGGGATCAGGTGTTGACCGAGAACGACCGCGTCGAGCTGTGCCGGCCGTTGAAGGTCGATCCCAAGGTCGCACGGCGCGAGCGCTTTCAGCGTCAGGGGGCGCGCGGCACCGGGCTGTTCGCCAGCCGCCGCCAGGGCGGCAAAGCCGGCTACTGAGCGCTGAGCTGCGAGCCTGGCTGCAGTCCTCTATGCAACCCTATTTGCAGTCGCTGGCGATGACGGTTTGCAAGCGCTGCTGCTCCTCGGCGCGCGCTTTGTCGTCGATGATTTCGCGCTCGCCCTGCGCGTTCAGGCGCGCAACGCGAATGCCGCTGTCGAAAGTGGCTTTGCTCTGGCGAGCGCGGTTGCAGTTTTCGGCTTTCGCCTGCGTCATCTTCTGAAGCTCCGCCGCGCGCTTGGCCTTTTCGGCGTCTTCCGCCTTCTTCGTCTTTTCCTCCAGCTCCTTGTCGACGCCGGACGGCCGCGCGCCGCTGGCTGCGATGGCCGGCGCGGGGGCAGCAGGCGCAACGCCGGGTGCCGCGGCGTCGGGCGCGGCCGGCGTTCCCTGCGAGAAGCTCACGCGCGGCGCTCCGCCACTCGGGCGACGCACGATATTCTTTTCGGGGATGTCCGGCGGCGGCGATTGGTCGCTGAAGACCTTCTTGCCGGCGCTGTCGATCCATTGCCATTGCGCACTCGCCACCGTCGGCACAGTGCAGATCAGCGCAAGGACGAGCAGATTCAGATGGACGAATTTCATGGCGGGCAGTTTAGCGCCGCCTTACCTTTTGCAACGTTTTGCCGTGGCCGTTTTGAGGTGATCGCGGGGAAACAGCCACAGTTCGTCGCGAATGTGCTTCAAGGGCGCATTCCCTTGCGTCCGGGTAAGTACGGAGCCATCGCTACAATCCGTCTTTTGGAGCTTTCCCCATGCGCCTTCTCGGCAAAGCGCTCACCTTCGACGATGTGTTGTTGGTGCCAGCGTTCTCCCAGGTCCTGCCCAAGGACACCTCCCTCGCCACCCGACTTTCCCGCAACATCACGTTGAACCTGCCGCTCGTTTCGGCGGCAATGGACACCGTGACAGAAGCACGCCTCGCCAT
>JAQGMP010000047.1 GCA_028292285.1 Variovorax sp.
CTGTCTTGCGCGACGCCGGCAGCGACTAACATTCCGCGGTGTCTACCGTTCGTACCCGTTCCGCCCGCCCTGTTGCCGCTGCCGTGGCTGCCGTTCTTTCCACGTCGCCGGACGCGGTCGCCGCAGACCCGGTGTTGTTCCGCACCCGCGCCGACGAGGTCTATGCGCAGTTGAAGCGCGACGTCGCTGAATTCCGCATGGTGCCCGGCGACCGCTTTACCGAAAACGAAATCAGCGAGCGCCTCGGCGTCTCACGCACGCCCGTGCGCCAGGCGCTGTTTCGCATGCAGCAGGAGGGTTACGTCGAGGTGCTGTTCCGAAGCGGCTGGCGTGTGCTGCCTTTCGACTTCGACCAGTTCGAACAGCTCTACGACTTGCGCATGGTGCTGGAGACGACCGCCGCGCATCGCCTGTGCGAAACCGACCGCCACATCGACCACGCCATGCTCGAAGCGCTGGTCGCCATCTGGCTGGTGCCCAGCGCCCAGCGCAGCACCGATGCGACGCAGGTCGCGCAATGGGACGAGGAATTTCATTGCTCGCTGGTGGCTGCCGCCGGCAACACCGAAATGGCCCGCGTGCACCGCGACGTGACCGACCGCATCCGCATCATCCGGCGGCTCGACTTCACCAAGCAGCCGCGCATCGACGCGACCTACGACGAGCACGCGAAAATCCTGAAAGCCGTGCGTGCCAACCGCGGGGATCAGGCGGCAATGCTGTTACGTGCGCACATCGAGACGAGCCAGGCCGAGGTGCGGAAGATCACGTTGCATCAGGTGCATCTGGCGCGGCATTCGGCTGGATAAGCTGCTCACGCCTGAGCCGTGCGTGCGGACGCCCTCTGCTGCTTCATCTGCTCGGTGACCTTCACGACGACTTCTCTCAGTTCCCGAACCATGAGATCGCCTTGCAGCGCGCTCGTCGTCAGGAAGCTCACGGGCGGAAGGTTCCATCCGAGTCGATACGGCAGGGCGCGCCAGTGGCCCTTGGCCTCCATCTCGTCGACGACGTCGCGCGAGAGGATCGAAATGGCGTTCGGCTCATCGCGCAGTGCCGTTTCCAGTGTCCGGATGGACGTGGACTCCAGGATGGGCACCGGCGGCTGCACGCCCGCGCCGACGAACACCGCGTTGTAGGTGCGTCGCATCGGCGTGTTCGGCGGCGGCAGGATCCAGTCGAGTTTCGCCAGCCGGGCCCAGTCCAGCGGGCCGCGCGACAGCCGCCTTGCACTCTTGGCGGAGACCACGAGGCATGGCTCCTGTTCATAGACCGCCTCTTGCACCAGGCCGGTCGCGTCGCCGTCGTAAGAGCGGCCGATCGCGCAGTCGAGCTCCCTGGCGAGCAGCAGACCCACCAACTCGTCGGTGGTGCCTTCGCGCACCATGGCCGCCAGGCGCGGCGTCCGATGCAGCAAATGGTCGAGCAAGGCGGAGATGAACTTCTGCGGCACCTGCTGCGTGAGTCCGACCCGCACGCGGCCGCCGCGGCCGGCTTCGTAGGATGAAAGAACCTGGGCGGTCGCTTCCAGTTCGGCCAGCCAGCGTTTCGCGTACGTCAGGACTGCTTCGCCAGAGGGCGTCGGAACGAGGCCGCGACTCGTGCGATCGAAGATCGGGCTGCCGAAGATGTCCTCGACCTCTTTCAGCGCCTTGGTCACCGCCGGTTGGCTCAGCCGCATCTCGGCGGCGACGCGGCCCAGCGTTCGATGGCGATCGATGCGCTGCAGCAAGGCCAGCTGACGCAGCTTCAGCCGGGACAACAGCGTCTGATGCAGCACCGCGGCGGGATCGCGAAAAGACGCCAAGTCATAACTCCGGAGTTATCGGTTCATCAGTTTATAGGCGCTTCTCGTGAATTGCCTGTCCTAGACTTTCTTCATGACGTCGCCATGCAGCCTCACTTGCCAAGACCTGGACGATCTCGCGGCCTGTACGACCTGGGCGCAGGGGCTGGCCACGGTCGACGGTCTCAGGCGCCGCATCGCCACGCAGTCGATCTTCAGCATTCAACAGAACGTGACGACCACGCGTGATGCGGCAGGCGTAGTCCTTCTGCGCCGCTTTCATTCGTCGGAAGCGGCCAGCTTTCCGGTCGACGGCACCAAGCGCAAGACACTGACGCCCTGGGCCGAATGCCTTTTCGTTCAGGGGCGCGTCTTTGTCGGCGAAGGCGAGCAGGTGCTGGCGGAGCACTTCGACGACTTCGAGCAGATGCGCGCCCACCGGCTGCGCAGCGTGATCAACGTGCCGCTCATGCAGGGCACGCTCTGCTACGCGACCTTCAATATTTTCGGCACCCGCGATCGCTGGTTGCCGGAGGAGATCCTCGGCATTCGGTTGCTCGCGCTTGCCGCCGCGCGCTGGGTACCTGTCACGCCTGGGCTTTCCTACCGGTTCATTGGTTCGCCCGCCACGTTGGCGTCCACCACATCCACTACGGCCTCCGCCACGTCCGTCATGGATGTGCAACTGGACTGAAGGAGTCATGCCATGCCGGTCACTGCCTTGCACCATTACACGATCCGCTGCGCGCCGGAAGAGCTGCCCGGGCTGGTGGATTTCTATACCCGCGTGATGCGCCTGGAGGTTGGCGCGCGACCGGAGATTCCGGCGCCGGGGGCCTGGCTCTACGCGGACGGGCAGCCGATCGTCCACCTGTACGCGCACCTGGCCACGCCCGATGCCGCGCCGCAGCCGCCGACCGGCCACGTCGATCACATCTCTTTTCGTTCGCGCGGTCTGGGCGAGATGCGCGCGCATCTGGGTGCGCACGGCGTGCCGTTCAGCGAGGCACCGATCCCGGGCTGGGACATCCACCAGTTGTTCCTTCATGACCCGCGCGGGCTGAAAGTCGAGATGACCTTCTGGCTGGCCGACGAATCAGGTGACGCCGCATGACGCACTTCGTGCAGGCCGGCGAGGTGCGCATCGCCTACGACCGCGAGGGCGAAGGCCCGCCGCTGGTGCTCATGCACGGCGCAGAAGCCACGCGGCAGATGTTCGCGGCGCTGGTGCCGTATCTTGTCGACCACTTCACCGTCATCAGCTACGACCAGCGCGACTGCGGTGAAACCGAAGCCCCGGAACACGCGTCTACGCTGTCGGATCTGGCGAACGACGCGCAGCTGTTGATCGCCGCGCTGGGTTTCAGACGTGCGCACGTCTTCGGGTCGTCCTTCGGCGGACGGGTGGCCCAGGCGCTGGCCTTGATGCATCCGCGCGTTGTCGATCATCTGGTGCTGGGGAGCACGTGGCCGCTGCCGAGACCCTATGAAGAACTGTGTCCCGATGCACGCCGACTTGCCGAGTTGCGAAGCGGTCTGCCCGGCACCGCCGAAGAACTGGCGACCTGGTTCTTTCCCGAATCTTTCTTGAAGCAACGCCCGGAACTGCGCGGCATCTTTTCGAATGCGCGGCCAGCGTCGGCACGATCCGCGCGGCGCGGTGCAACGGTTCAGACCGCCATCGAAGCCGGCGTGGCAGACATCGTCGCGCCCACGCTGGTGCTGGCCGGCGAGCTCGATCGCGTGGTGCCGCCGAGCGTGACGCTGGCGATGGCCGCCCGCATCCGCACTGCCGATGCCGTGCTGCTGCCGGGCATCGGCCACGTGACGGCGATGCAGGCGCCCGAAGTGCTCGCGCGCCACATCATTGCTTTCTTGAATCCCGCAGGAGTCAACGCATGAATGCATCGCTTCGACCCGACTACATCCGCATCGCGGGGTTGTCCAAGACCTTCGGCGGCGGCAGCGACGGCGTGCTCGCGCTCAAGGACATCGACTGCACCATCCAGCAGGGCAGCTTCGTCACCATCGTCGGCCCCAGCGGCTGCGGCAAGAGCACGCTGCTGCGCATTCTGGCCGGGCTGCTCGACTACAGCACCGGCACCGTGATGCTCGACGGCCAGCCGATTCGCGGCACACGGCGCGACGTGGGCGTGGTGTTCCAGAGTTCCATCCTGCTGCCCTGGCGCACCATTCTCGAAAACGTCATGCTGCCGGCCGAAGTGCTCGGACTGGACAAGAAGAAGGCACGCGAGCGCGCCATGCAGTTGCTGCAGATGGTGCGGCTCGAAGGCTTCGAGCACAAGCTGCCGTGCCAGTTGAGCGGCGGCATGCAGCAGCGCGCATCCATCGCGCGGGCGCTGCTGCACGATCCCAAGATCCTGTTGATGGACGAGCCCTTCGGCGCGCTCGATGCCATGACGCGCGAGCGCATGAACCTCGAACTGCAGCGCATCTGGATGGAAAGCGGCAAGACCGTCGTCCTCATCACGCACTCCATTCCGGAGGCGGTGTTCCTCGGCGACAAGGTGTTCGTGATGTCGCCGCGCCCCGGCACGCTGGAGCGCGTGCTGCCCATCGATCTGCCGCGGCCGCGCTCGATGGAGGCGATGTCGCATCCCGTCTTCGCTGCCGCTTCGGCTTCGATTCGCGAGCGCTTCTCGCATGCCGCTTCGTTCGATTGAAAGGGCAATCCCATGACCACCGCCATCATGAATCCCAGCGCTCCTGCGCAAGGCGCCACTGTTCAACCCGTCGTTGTTCAACCCGTAACCGCCGTGCCGGCGCGTCGCCGGAGCGCCAACCCGCTGGCATCCACCCGCGTGCAGTCGATCCTGCTGTTGATTGCGCTGCTCGGCTCCTGGGAGGCGGCGGTGCGGGTGTTCAAGGTGCCGCGGCATCTGGTGCCGCCGGTGAGCGATATCGGCGTGGCGCTGTGGCGCGGCCTGGCCACCGGGCCGATGGCGAAGGACGGCTTTTGGTATCACGGCGGGGTCACGCTTGCGGAGATCCTGCTCGGCTTCTTCATCGGCGGCGGCATCGGCCTGGTGATCGGCATCGCGATCTCGCAGATGCCGCGGCTCGAGGCCTTGCTGGAGCCCTACGTGGCCGCGCTGCAAAGCGTGCCCAAGGTGGCCGTGGCGCCGATCATCGTCGTGTGGCTGGGCTTCGGCATCAGCTCCAAGGTGGTGATCATCTGCCTGCTCACGTTCTTTCCGGTGCTGGTGACCAGCATCGCCGGCTTCAAGGCGGTGGATGCCGACCGCATCGACCTGTTGCGCTCGCTGTCGGCGACGCCCTGGCAGATCTTCCGCAAGGCCAAATTTCCCGGTGCGCTGCCGTACATCTTCGCGGGTCTGAACATGGCTGCGGCCTTCAGCGTGGTGGGTGCGGTGGTCGGCGAGTTCGTGGGCGCGCAGGCGGGCCTCGGCGTGCTCATCCTGCAAATGGAAGCGCAGGCCGACACCGGCGGCAGTTTCGCGGTGTGCGTCGTGCTCTCGCTCATCGGCATCCTGCTGACGTCGGTACTGCGCCGCGTGCAGCGGCGCGTGCTGCACTGGATGCCAGCCGACAGTTCGCAGCAGACGCAGCAGACGCAGCGCACGGTGAACACCTGAACCGGCTGCACCCCTGATCTTTTTCCTCAAGGAGTGAACCATGTTGACGCGACGTGATTTTGGCTTTGGCCTGGGTGCTCTGGGGCTTGCCGCAGGATTGCCGGCACTGGCGCAGGGTGTGCGGGTCATGAAACTGGCGAACACCGCTGCGGTGAACGATCCGCAGCAGTGCTTCGTCACCGCGGGCCAGCATCCGCGGCTCAACTTCTACAAGTCCGCCGGCGTGGATGTGGAGTACGTCAACATGTCGAGCATGATGCAGGCCTTGCAAAGCCTGCGCGCCGGGCATGTGGATTTCGGTCCCGCGGTACCGGGCATCCTGCTCCCGACGATGGCGAAGGATCCGTCGCTCGATCTGGTGAGCGTCTACAAGTGGCTGCCGGGCAATGCCAACACCATCGTGGTCAAGCCGGGCAGCCCGATCAAGTCGGCGGCCGACCTCGCCGGCAAACGCATCGGCGTGCGCAGCCAGGGGGACGCCGGCATCGTCGTCACCAAGACCATGCTGGCCGAGTTGGGACTGAAAGACGACAAGTGCGAGTACATCGCGATCGGCGACGGCGCGCCCGCCGGCGCAGCGATCGACAACGACCGGGTGGACGCGATGGTGGCTTTCGACACTGCCACCGCCCGCATCGAACTGGTGGGCACCAAGCTGCGCTATGTGCCGCTCACGCCCAAGTTCGCGCGATTGGGTTCGGGCTGGTTGTGCGTGCCGCGCGAGTTGTTGAAGAAGGAACGCAAGGCCGTGGTGGCGACGTTCCAGGGCATCGCGAAGTCGACCATTTTCTCGAACGCCAATCTCGATGCAGGGATCGATCTGCATTGGGCCGTGTATCCCGAGAGCAAACCCAAGGGCCACAGCGAAGACGAAGCGCGCAAGGAGCTGGCCTTCATCCTCAAGGACCGCAAGAACAGCTGGATGCGCCGGCCCGACGATCCGGATCAGCGCATGGGCGCGTCGTCGCTGGCCGAATGGAATTCGAACATCGAGATGGCTGCCGAAAGCAGCAAGAACCCGAAGCTGGCCGAGGAGCTCGGTGACCCGAACCGCCTCTTCACGAACGAGCTGATCGACGACATCAACAACTTCGACAAGCAGGCGGTGATACGGATGGCCAAGGACTTCAAGCTGTAGGCAGCATCCTGGCAGTCAACCCTCAGGAGCAGCACCATGAATGTTCTCGTATCCGGCGCCAGCATGGCCGGCCTCTCGGCCGCCCACTGGTTCGCCAAGCTCGGCCACCGGGTGACCGTGGTCGAGCGCGCCGATGGCTTGCGCCCCGGCGGTGCGCCGATCGACGTTCGCGGGCGCGCGCTCGGGACCGCAGAGCGCATGGGCATCCTTCGAAAAATCGATGGCCAGAAGGTCATCAATTCATACCCGGCACCGGTGCTCGACGGCGCTGGAACACAGGTCGCGACCCTCGATCTGCGTTGGTTCGCCAACGAAACCGACGAGGACATCGAGATCTTGCGCGACAGGCTCAACCAGATCCTGCTGGGCGTCATACCGGACGCTGTCGAGTTCCGCTACAAGACCTCCATCGCGTCGCTCGTGGATGGGCGCGATGGTGTGGACATCGGCTTCACGGACGGCCTGCAAGGCCACTACGACCTCGTCGTCGGCGCCGACGGCCTTCACTCCAATGTGCGCAGGCTCGCCTTCGGACCTGAGAAGGACTACGTCCGGCACTTCGGCTACTACGTCGCACTCGTCGATCTCCCGAAAGATCGCGAATGGCGCCGAGGCATGCTCAACGTGCCCGGCCTGACGATCGCCGTGCGCGACGCGGGTGACGGACCGCAGGCGCTGATGCTCGCCGCCAGTCCCGAGATCGACTACGACTACCGCGATCTCGCCGTTCATCGGCGGCTCATCGACGACTTCTTGTCGCGCGTCGACGCGTGGCAGGTGCGTGCGCTGCGCACGGCGTTCGCCGACCCCGCTGCCAAGGGCTTCTACTTCGACTCGGTGAGCCAGACCCATATGCCGAGCTGGATCAAAGGCAACGTGGCCGTCATCGGCGATGCAGGGCACTGCGCGGCGCTGTTGTCGGGCATGGGCACCACGTTGGCGATGGTGGCCGCGGAAACGCTTGCGACGACCTGGACCGAATGCGGCGGCGACATGGGCGCTGCATCGCCCATCCATCACGAGCGGCTGCGCCCGTACGTCGAGCAATGCCAGGCCTTCGCTCATGAAGGTGCGCCGATCATGGTGCCGGCGACGCAAGCGGCGCTGGACCAGCGCAACGCGACTTTTCGGGCCTATGCGGAGACGTACGTGGCGAAGTTCCCGGAAGCTGCCGGGTCGGCGCAGGCTTGAGGACGGCACCTCGGATTCAACCGCCAAGCTGCGCCAGCCGCTTCTTCAAGAACTCGGTAAACGCATAGGCGATCACCGGCAGCTGCCTCCCCCGCAAACTTGCCAGCACCATCTCGCCTTTTGGAAACCCGCGGTCCTCGATGTCCCGCGCCACGATGTCGCGATCATCGGCAGCGGCCCCGATCGCCATCTGAAAAGAGATCGACTTGCGATCGTCCAGGCAGCCGCGCAAGAACTCGAAGCTGTTGCTCTCCACCATCGCATGCATCCGGGTCGAGCTGCGCGCCAGAAAGCGCTCCAGCAATTGCCGGCCGCCGGTGTCGCGGTTCGGCAGCACCACGGGGTACTCGGCGCAGTCGCGCAGGCGCAGCGCGTTCCCGGTGCGGGCGAGCGGGTGCTTCGCATGCATGATGGCCATGAGCCTTTGTTCGACAACGCTGGTGCGGTCGATGTCGGCTTCGGGCGCGAGGTTGAAGACCAGCGCCAGGTCGGTCTCGAAGCTGCGCAGCGCGGCGGCGGCCTGCACGTGATCGCCGATGCGTACCTCGAAGCCGACCAGCGGATGCGTCTCTCTGAAGTCCTTGATGACGCCGGGCAAGAAGCGCGGCGCCAACGCCTGACTGGCGACCAGCCGCACGCTGCCGCGGCGCATGCCCTGCAGCTCTTCGATCTCTGACCGCACGCGCTCCAGGTCGGCAGCGCGGCCGCGGATGTAGCGCACGAACAGTTCGCCCGCGGCGGTCAGGCGCATGCCACGCGGCAATCGCTCGAAGATGGGCGTGCCCAGTTCGTCCTCGATGTCCTGGATGCGGCGGTTGACCGCGGAGGGCGCGACGTGCAGCCGTTCGGCCGCCTGGCGGATCGACCCTACGCGGGCCACTTCATCGACGTAGCGAAGCAGGCGAAGATGGTTCATGCGTGGCGATATTACCGTTGCCGTTTTGGCAACGCAATCATCGCGATAAAGCGGCAAAGCAAAGCGCTCTTTGGCACGGCGGGTGCGTGTGATGGAGCATGAAAGCCTCATCGCGTCCCCCACGCCCCAAGATGGCGCCGAACCTGCCCGAAGCGGTGGCGTTCGGCCCCGCCATGCACAACGCATGGCAGCTTGAGCCCGATCGGGTCAGCTTCGTGCGCAAGCCGGCCGCGCCGCGGCCATTGCTGATCGGGGCCACGCCGCAGCGTGTCGAGATCGACCTGGCACGCAGCGCCATCGTCGTGGTCGACATGCAGAACGACTTCTGCCACGCCGAAGGCTGGTTCGCGCAGAAGGGCATCGGCATCAAGGCGGCGCGCAAGCCGATCCCGTTGCTGCAAGGGCTGTTGCCGGATTGGCGCAAAGCGGGCGGCGCGGTCGTATGGCTCAACTGGGGCATCCGCGCCGACATGCGCAACCTGAGCCCGACCATTCGATTCAAGGGCAAGCGAACTGCCGATGCGGTCGGCTACGGCGAGCACTCGCCGATCGACCATGGCGCATCGCTGGTGCAGGGCTCGTGGGGCGCGCAAGTCGTCGACGAGCTCGAAGTCGCGGCCACCGACATCACCGTGCACAAGCATCGCCTGAGCGGCTTTTGGGACAACGAGTTCGACAGCGTGTTGCGGCAGCAAGGCATCACCACGCTGCTGTTCGCCGGCATCAACACCGATCGCTGCGTGTTCTCGACGCTGCAAGACGGCACCTTCCTCGGCTACGACTGCGTGCTGCTCGAAGACGCCTGCAGCACGCCGTCGCCGGCTTTCGTCACCAAGGGTGTGCTCTACATCGTCGAGCTGTTGCACGGCTTCGTTTCTACCGCTGCCGCATTGCGGCTTTCACTTTCTCGTTCGTCACATTCATAGGAGTTCATCCATGCTGTTCACTCGATCCAATGCTTGTTCTTTCGCGCGTCCTGCCGTCACGGCGCTGTTGTCGGCCTGCGCGCTGATGCTTGCCGCGGCACCCGCGGCTGCGCAAACGTCCATCAAGCTGGTGCTCAACTGGAAGTACGAAGGCCCGCAGTCGTGGTTCTTCCTGGCGCAAGACAAGGGCTACTTCAAGGAAGAAGGGCTCGACGTGACCATCGACCAGGGCGAGGGCTCTGCGGCGTCGATTCCCAAGGTGGCGGCGGGCGCCTACCAGGCCGGCTTCGGCGACCTGAACGCGCTGGTCGACCTGGCATCCAAGCGACCCAACGATGCGCCGGTGGCCGTTTACATGCTTTACAACACGCCGCCCTTCGCGCTGGTCGTGAAGAGCGACAGCCCGATCAAGACGCCGAAAGACCTCGAAGGCAAGACCGTCGGCGGCCCGGCCAACGACGGCGCGCTGAAGCTGTTCCCAGCGTTCGCCAAGATCGCCAAGATCGACGCCAGCAAGGTGACGATCACCAACATGGCGCCCAACTTGCGCGAGCAAATGCTCTCGCGCGGGCAGATCGACGCCGGCTTCGGCTACGTCACCACCATCAGCTTCAGCGCCAAGGGCATGGGCCTCGACCCGGCCAAAGACCTGCGCTTCATCAAGTACGGCGACTACGGCATGGACCTGTATTCCAACACCGTGTTCTTCTCCAGAAGCTTCATCAAGGAGAACCCGAAAGCGGTCGCCGGCTTCGTGAAGGCGCTGAACCGCGCGGTGAAAGAAGTCATCGCCAATCCCGACGCCGGCATCGACTACGCCATCAAGCGCGAGCCGTTGCTCAAGCGCGATGTCGAAAAAGAGAAACTGCTCGCCACGTTGAAGAACGACATGAGCCATCCGGAGATCGCGCGCATCGGTTTGGGCGACGTGGACGACGTCCGCCTCACCAAGGACATCGCGATCGTGGTCAACGCCAACGAACTGCCTCGCACGCCGGCCAACGTCGAAATCTTCGACCGCAGCTTCTTGCCGGCGCGCGCCGATCGGCCTTCGAAGACCTCCAACTGAACACGACGAGAGAAGCGACATGGACTTGCAACTCAAAGACAAGGTGACGCTCATCACCGGCCCGGCCAAAGGCATGGGCGCCGCCATCACACTGGCCTTCGCGCGCGAAGGCGCAAAGCTGGTGCTGGCCGGGCGCGACACAGCCGCCATCGACCCGGTCGCGACCGAGGCACGGGTGTTCGGTGCCGAGGTGATCGTGGTGCCGTGCGACCTCACGCAATCGCTGCAAACCGAGGCGCTGGCGGTGCGCGCGCTCGAAGCGTTCGGCCGCATCGACGTGCTGGTGAACGTCGCCGGCGGCTCGGGTCCGATCGGCAAGAGCGGGTGGGAAACGAGCACCGAAGAGTTCAACGAGATCGTGCAGCTCAACATGACCGGCTGCTTCAACACCATGCACGCGGTGCTGCCTTCGATGATCGAACGGCGCAGTGGAAAGATCGTGAATGTCGGGGGCACCTTCGGCCTGCGCGGCCGCGCCGGGCGCATGGCGTATTCGGCTTCCAAGTGGGGCTTGCGCGGCATCACCAAGAGCTTCGCGCTCGAAGCCGGGCCTTACAACATCAACGTCAACAACGTCGCGCCCGGCATGGTCGACGGCCCGCGCTTTCGCGAGAAGGTGTGCGCCGACATGGCCGAAAAACTCGGCATCACGCTCGAAGAGGCGATGGTGCGCCACGCCGCCGACTACGCGCTCAAGCGCGTGTCGACCGATGCCGACATCGCCAACGCCTGCCTGTTCATGGCCAGCGAAG
>JAQGMP010000089.1 GCA_028292285.1 Variovorax sp.
GCACGGAGTGGCCAAGGGCTACCCCGGCTACGAATCCATCCAGCAGCATCCCGGCATGTGAACACGCCATGAACATCGATCCCCGCATGCCACCGGTCGACGAGGTCGTACAGCGCGACGCACTGGAACGGCAGGCGCGCGAGCGGCCCGACAAGGTCTTCGCGGTGTTCGAAGACGGCACGCGCTGGACCTACGCCCAGACATGGGAAATCGCCTGGCGCACCGCGAATGCACTGCGCTTGCTGGGAGTGAAGCAAGGCGACAAGGTGGTGACCTGGTTGCCCAACGGACCGGACGCATTGCGCGTGTGGTTCGGCCTCAACTGCCTCGGCGCGGTGCTGGTGCCGATCAACCTGTCGTACCGCGGACGACTGCTGGAGCACGTGCTGCGCAACGCCGACCCGGCCTTGATCGTGGTGCATGCGGAGCTCGTCGACCGGCTCGACGATGTCGAACACGGGTCGCTGCGCAAGGCCGTCGTGGTCGGCGGCAATGCGCTGCCGGCGGGCATCGAAGCCTTCGCCGCTTCGGCACTCGACTGCGACGACGCCACGCCGCCGGTGCTCGACCGCCCCATCGCGCCGTGGGACACGCAAAGCATCATCTATACGTCGGGCACCACGGGTGCATCGAAGGGCGTGCTCTCGTCGTACTTTCATCTGCGCTGTATGGGCATGTCGCTGCAGGACATGAACGAAGACGACCGCTATTTCATCAACCTGCCGCTGTTCCATGTCGGCGGCACGATGCCGGTCACCGCCATGCTGCTGCGCGGTGGCTCAGTAGTGGTGGTGCGGGCTTTCGACACCGAGCGCTTCTGGCCGATCGTGCGCGAGCACAGCGTGACCTCGTCGATCGTGCTGGGCGCCATGGCGGGCTTTTTATTGAAGCGCCCGCCCTCGCCCGACGACCGCGGCCACACGCTGCGCTGCGTGACCATCGTCCCTTACAACGAGACGGCGGTCGCCTTCGGCCAGCGCTTCGGCTGCGACCTGTACTCGCACTTCAACATGAGCGAGGTGTCGATGCCGATCCGCACCGAGGCCAACCCGCCGGCGATGGGCAGCTGCGGCTTTCCGCGCGACGGCGTGAGCGCGCGCGTGGTCGACGAGAACGACTGCGAAGTGCCACCCGGCACCGTCGGCGAACTGCTGGTGCGCACCGATTGCCCGTGGGCCATGAACCACGGCTACAACGGCAACCCGGAAGCGACGGCGCTGGCCTGGCGCAACGGCTGGTTCCACACCGGCGATGGTTTCAAGGTCGATGCCGAAGGCCGCTACACCTTCGTCGATCGCATCAAGGATGCGATACGCCGCCGCGGCGAAAACATCTCGTCGGCCGAGGTCGAAGCCGAGGTGGTCGCGCATCCGCTGGTGAAAGAAGCGGCGGCCGTCGCCGTGCCCAGCGAGCATGGCGAAGACGAGGTACTGATCGCCGTCGTGCTGGCCGAAGGTGCCGCGCTCGACGCGGCCGACCTCCTGCGCTTTTTGCTGCCGCGCATGCCGCACTTCATGGTGCCGCGCTACGTGCGTTTCGTGGACGACCTGCCGCGCACACCCACGCACAAGATCCAGAAGCACGTGCTGCGCGCCATGGACCCGGCCGGCGTGTGGGACCGCGAGCAGGCCGGCATCGTCGTCAAGAGCGAACGCATCGGAGCGTGAGATGAAACATCAGATGACCGCAGCCGATCCGGCCGACTGGCGCGCGCAAGCGGCTGCCGCCACCGACATCACCGTCGACAGCGTGTTCCGCCGCGCCTTCCGGATCTTTGCAGACCGTACCGCCGTCACCTGGGAAGACGGGCAGCGCAACTACGGCGAGCTCGGCCGCCGCGCCTGGCGGCTGGCGCACGTACTGGCGGCGCGCGGATTCGCCCGCGGCGATCGCATCGCCATCCTGTCGGAGACGCGGTGCGAATACATCGAGTGCTACGCCGCGCTGGCGTCGCTCGGCGTCACGGCCGTCACCTTGAACATTCGGCTGCATCCCGACGAGCTGGCGGCGTGCCTTGAAAAGTGCAAGCCGACGGCGTTGCTGGTGTCCGGCAGCCTGGCGCCGGTTGCCGACCAACTGCGCGGCGGTTCGCCCGGCATCGGACACTGGATCTGTTTCGACAGCGCGCCCGCTGTCGGAGTCTTCGAGGACTACGAAGCGCTGCTGCGTGCGAGCCACGACGACGAGCCGCCGACGGTGGCGCGTGGCGACGACATCCACAACATCCTCTTCACCAGCGGCACCACGGGCAAGCCCAAAGGCGCGCTCATCAGCCAGCGCGCGGCCGCGGTGCGCGGGCTGCGCCTGGCGCAATGGTTCGGCCTGACCGAGCGCGACGGCTTCATCGGCTGGCTGCCGCTCTTTCATTGCGGCGGCGACGAATCGCTGTACGCGACCTTCGTCACCGGCGGCATCTACGCGACCTTCAAGCGCGCCGACGTGAAGACGATGTTTCGCCTGATCGAGCGCGACCGGCTCAGCTGGACCTTGCTGCTGCCGGGCGTCATCACCGACTTCCTGAACCACCCGGACCGGACGGCGCACGACCTGTCGAGCTTTCGCTTCGCGATCGGCTACGCCAACATGATGCCGCTGGTGATCGCGCGGCTGACCGAGGCTTGCCGCATCGACTTCTACGATGCCTTCGGCCAGAGCGAGGTGAGTTACTTGCTGGCCCATCGGCGTTCCGGTCCGGGCGAACTGCCGCCGCTGCGCAAGCTGCCCTCGCCGTTGCTCGAAGTGCGCATCGTCGACGACGACATGAACGAGGCGCCGGTCGGCCAGCCGGGTGAATGCGTGGTGCGCGGACCGAGCGTGATGTCGGGCTATCTGGACGACGACGCGGCCAATGCCGAGGTGTTTCGCGGCGGCTGGCTGCACACCGGCGACATGCTGCAACGCGAAGTCGACGGCACGCTCACCTTCGTCGACCGCAAGCGCTACCTCATCAAGACCGGCGGCGAGAACGTCTACCCGACCGAGGTCGAATCGGTCATCGCGCAGCATGCGTCGGTGCAAGAGGTGTGCGTGGTCGGCGTGGCCGATGCGCATTGGGGCGAGGCGATCAAGGCGGTGGTCGTGCTGCGGCCCGACCACGCCGCCACGGTGGCCGAGATCGTCGACTGGTGCCGCGAGCGGCTGTCCGGCTACAAGCGGCCGCGCTGGGTGCAGTTCGTGCGGTCCGACGAGTTGCCGCGCAGCACGACCGGCAAGCTGCAGCGGCACGAGTTGGCGCGTTTTGCGCTGACCGACGACCAGCGTGCCGGTTAGGCACGCCGGACGACTGGCTCAGGCCGGCTTCTTCACCAGCGGACAGGTCGACTTCGACAGCGGCTGGAAAGCCTGGTCGCCCGGCACCGTGGCGACGCGCTTCAGGTAGTCCCAGGCGTACTTCGATTCTTCGGGCGTCTTCACCTGCATCAGGTACATGTCGTGAATCATCCGGCCGTCTTCGCGGATATAGCCGTTCTTGGCGAACATGTCGTTGATCTTCTTGCCGCGCAGCACCTTCATGACCGCATCGGCATCGTCGGTCTTCGCGGTCTGCACGGCTTCGAGGTAGTTGTACGTCGCGGAATAGATGCCGGCGTAGAGCATCGACGGCATGCGCTTGTTCTTCTCGAAAAAGCGGCGCGCCCAAGTGCGGGTTTCGTCGTTCGTGTCCCAGTACCAGCCGTCGCTGATCAGCATGCCCTGCGTCGCCTTGAGCCCGAGCGCGTGGATGTCGCTGATGAAGGTCACCAGGCCGACCAGCTTCTGGTCCTTGGTCAGGCCGAAGTCGTTGGCCGCCTTGATCGAGTTGATGGTGTCGGCGCCGCCGTTCGCGAGGCCGATGACCTTGGCCTTGGTGGCCTGCAACTGAATCAGGTAGGACGAAAAATCGGAGGCGCCCAGCGGCGCGCGCACGGCGCCCAGCACCTTGCCGCCCATCGCCTTCACCACCTCGCTGGTGTCGCGTTCGAGCGAATGGCCGAAGGTGTAGTCCGCTGTCAAAAAAGCCCATGTGTCGCCGCCGCCCTGTACCACCGCGCGCGCTGCCACGTTGGCGCTCGAATACGTGTCGTAGACCCAGGCCACGGTGTAGGGCGTGCAATCTTCATTGGTGAAGCGCATCGAGCCGGTGCCGGTGTTGAGCACGACCTTCTTTTTTTCGCCGGCGATCTTGGCGACCGCCAGGCCGGTGGCCGAATTGAGGCCGTCGGTCACCATGTCGACGCCCTGCACGTCGAACCATTCGCGCGCCTTGCTCGAGGCGATGTCGGCCTTGTTCTGGTGGTCGGCGTAGACCAGTTCGATCTTGAACGCCGGCTTGTGCGCGAGCTTGAAATCGTCGATGGCCATCTGCGCCGTGTTGACGGATGCCTTGCCCCCGAGATCGGTGTACATGCCGCTCATGTCGGTCATCACACCGATCTTCACGACGTTGTCGGAAATTCCGGGCGTGCTGGATGCACCGGCACTTGGCGTCTGCGCGCCCGCGGCACACACTGCAGCGGCGCACGCGGCGCCCATGGCGCGCACGGCGCTTGAGGGCCATTGGGCCCAGCGAATCTTCATGGTTTTGTCTCCTGTTGATTGGCCGAAGGCACCGGCGCCAAAAGGTTTTTTGGGTGATGCTCATTTTTGTTCCGGTGGCCGGCATTTTTCTGCTGTCTTGCCTGGCCCGGAAATTTCATCCTAGAGCAAGACCCTGCGCTTGTGAACAGGCTTTTTCACTAGGGAGACGGCAATTTCTTCGAGCGGTAAGCTGCAAGCTGCCCCGACGCGCTCCAGAAATATGAGCGTTACTCATTTTTTAGACCAGGAGACACATGACTACGTCGCAAAACACCCTGTCGGCGATGTCCGCCGCACAGCGCTTTTCGGGCCTGTCGGATGACGAGCAGGAGATCCTCGACCAGGCCGACCGCTTCGCGAAGAACGAGCTCTACCCGCTGTCCGGCCGCATGGACAACGAGGAATGGTGGCCGCCCGAGGCCTTCGCGCAGATCGGCGCCACCGGGTACTTCGGCGTGCCGGTGCCTGAAACCTACGGCGGCGCCGGGCTCGATCTGTTCGCCAGCGCGCTGGTGGTGCAGGCCTTCTCCCGCTGGAACCACGCACTCGCGCTGAGCTGGGTCGCGCATGAAAATTTGTGCCTCTACAACATCTATCGCAACGCGAACGAAGACCAGCGCCAGCGTTACCTGCCCGGCCTGTGCAGCGGCAAGACCATCGGTGCGTTGGGCCTGACCGAGCCCAACGCGGGCTCGGATGCACTCGGTTCGATGCGCACCACCGCCACGCGGGATGGCGACGACTACGTTCTCAACGGCAGCAAGATCTACATCACCAACGGCGCCGTCGCCGACGTGATGCTGGTCTACGCCAAGACCAACAAGGACAAGGGCGCGAAAGGCATTTCGGCCTTCATCGTCGAGAAGTCGTACCCCGGTTTTCGGGTCGCGCAGAAGCTGACGAAGATGGGCTTTCGCGGCAGCCAGACCGCCGAACTGGTGTTCGACGACTGCCGCGTGCCGGCTGCCAACCGCATCGGCGAAGAAGACCGCGGCGTGCAGGTCGTGATGAGCGGGCTCGACCTGGAGCGCGCCATGATCGCTCCGATCTGCCTCGGCATCTCCGAGCGCGCGCTGCAGCTGGCACTCGACTACGCCCGCACGCGCCAGCAGTTCGGCCAACCCATCTCAAACTTCCAGATGATCCGCGCCAAGCTGGCCGACATGTACGTCTGGATCGAGTCGATGCGCGTCTTCACCTACCAGGCGCTGCGTGCCGCCAACGATCTGGAGATCGGTGGCGGCGGCCGCGGCGACATCCACATGATCACGGCGGCGTCGGTGATGTACGCGGCAGAAACCATGAACAAGGTGCTGAACGAAGCCGTGCAGATCCACGGCGGCGCCGGCTACATCTGGGAGTCGGAAGTGAATCGGCTCTATCGGGCGATCAAGCTGCTGGAGATCGGTGCGGGCACGACGGAAGTGCGCAAGGTCATCATCAGCGACGAGCTGCTGAAGCGCTGATGACAGCTCCGGGAAAAGGCGCCCATCAAAGCGCCCGGAAAGGCGTTCAGCCAGCGGCCCGGCGTCGCGTCACCACTTGCCGTCGCCGAAGACTGGCTTCTTGACGGAGGCGGCCGGTGTTGCGGCGGCGGGGGTCGCCGATGCCGGCGTGGGAGCTGACGAGGGAGCGGGCGGTGCCGGCGGCGATGCAGATAGCGACGCCGCTGGCGCTGACGGCGCCGCCGCAGTGGCGGGCGCTGCCGCGGGCGCCGTCGATACGGGCGCGGCCGGCCGGGCCACCGGTTTGGCCTGCATCGCCGCCGCGATCATTCCCTCCGCGTCCGGGCGTCTGCCGCGCTTGGCGAAGTCGAGGGCCGTCATGCCCTGCTGGTTCTTCATGGCCGTGTCGGCGCCCTCGTCGAGCAGCAGCTTCACGGCATCGCTCGATCCATACATCGCCGCCATCATCAGCGGCGTGGTGCCGTTGGGCGATTGCGCATCGATGAAGGCGAAGGCCTCGAGCAGCTTCTTCATGATTTCGACGTGGCCACCCGAGGCCGCGTAGTGCAAGGGAGTCCAGCCCGGCTTGTTGACGTCGGCGTCGCGCGCCATCAGCTTGGCGACGATGTCTTGCTGGCCTTTGAGCGCCGCCATCATGAGCGGGCTTTCGTCCTGCGCATTGCGGCCCTCGACATTGGTCTTGGGCGAAGCGATCAGCACTTCGATGACGCGCGGCGACGGTTCGCGCATGGCGATCAGCAGCCCGGTCTGCCCTTTTTCGTCGATGGTATTGGGATCGAAGCCGCGCTTGATCAGGTCGGCGACGCCGCTCGGGTTGTCGGCACGCACCGCCCTGAAAAAGTCATCGAACGAGCCGGCATGCGCCGTGAAAGATCCTGCCATAACAGCAAGATACAGCGCTTTTTTAAAGTAATTCTTCATGATTTGGCGCCCGTGAAAAGGGCTTCGAAATTGTCGCTTGTGGCTTTGGCAATGGCTTCGATCGGCAGTTGCCGCAGCTCGGCGATCTGCCTGGCCACAAAGGGCACATACGACGGGTTGTTGGTCTTGCCGCGGTACGGCACCGGGGCAAGGTAGGGACTGTCAGTTTCGATCAGCATGCGGTCGAGCGGGACGAAGGCCGCCACATCGCGCAGCTCTTGCGCCTTCTTGAAAGTCAGGATGCCGGAGAACGAAATATAGAAACCCAGGTCGAGCGCGGCGCGTGCCACCTCGGCCGTCTCGGTGAAGCAATGAAAGACGCCGCCGGCCGCATTGCCGGTGGCGTCTTCGCCCTCTTCTTTCAGAATCGCCAGCGTGTCGGCCGAGGCTTCGCGCGTATGGATCACCAGCGGCTTGCGCGTTTGCTGCGCTGCGCGGATGTGCACCCGAAAGCGGTCGCGCTGCCACTCCATGTCAGTTACCCTGCGGCCGCCTTTGAGCTCTTCCATCTGGTAGTAGTCGAGGCCGGTTTCGCCGATGGCGATGACCTTGGGCAACGCAGCGCGTTCGACCAGATCGGCAACCGTGGGTTCGGCGATGTCTTCGTTGTCGGGGTGCACGCCGACGCTGGCCCAGAAGTTGTCGTAGCGCTCGGCGAGCGCCTGAACTTCGGCAAACTCTTCGCGCTTCGTGCAGATGCAGAGCGCCCGATCGACCTGCGCTTCGGCCATGGCCGCCCGGATTTGCGGCATCTGCTCGATCAGTTCGGGGTAAGTGAGGTGGCAGTGCGAATCGGTGAACATGCACCGATTGTCGCGAACCCGAGAAGCCTTCGCCGCCGACCGCGCCGCGCCCGCCGCCGGAGGGCCGCGCAGCGACGCCCTCAGATCGTTTGCGTGGCGCGGTCGGAGGCCATGGTGCCGCCGAGCGCTTCTTCGATGCGCGCCTTCAGCTGGCGCGACTTGTCGTCTGACGGAAACCGGATGCCGACGCCCGGCGAGCGGTTGCCGGCCGCGCGCGCCGGCGTGATCCAGGCCACCTTGCCGGCCACCGGATAGCGCTGCGGGTCGTCCGGCAGCGTGAGCAGCACATACACATCGTCGCCCAGCCGGTACTCGCGCGAAGTCGGGATGAAGATGCCGCCCTCGGCGAACAGCGGAATGTAGGCCGCGTACAGCGCGCCCTTTTCCTTGATCGCCAGCTGGATGACGCTGGGCCTTGCCGGGCCGGCGGCGGCGGTGCCGTTCGGTCCGGCGGCGGGTGGAATGAAGGGTGTATTCATGGGCGTTGTGCGGCGGAGTTTAGGGTGCTTCGTGCCTCGCTCACAAGGGCCTCGAGCATGAGGCCGGCGTTGAACGGATGATCCGCGGTTTTTGCCGCGTTGGCGAGCGATCTGGACCACCGCGCCAAGGCCATGTGCGACGGCACCGCCGGCAGGTCGGCAAGCTCGAAAAAGCGCGGCGCGGCACCGCAGCCGGTCGCCATCAGGTCGTGGCAAACCTTCTGCAGCGCGTCGATGGCCTGTGCGGGCGCATGGTC
>JAQGMP010000098.1 GCA_028292285.1 Variovorax sp.
TTGCTGGCCTTCCACAACGCCTGGTCGTAGCCGCCGAGCGGCGAGCCGCGATAGCCGCTGATGAAGCCGGCCGTGTTCTTGCCGTTCTGCTGGTCGCGCAGGCGCTGCAGCATCGGCAGCTTGACCAGCGCCTGCACGCCCGACATGAAGGCGCGTCCGTAGTCGAGCGAGTATTTGTCGTCGAGCGTGACGGTCTCTAGCGCCTTGCGAATGTGCTCTGGCAGCGGTGCATTCATCGTCTTGTCTCCTGATGTGGCGTGGCCTTGTGGGCGTGGCTGAAAGGGTCTGTGCCCGGGTGGGGCTGTTGCCCATGATGCTCGCAAAGTGTATGCCGGGGTCCGCGACAGGTGTTTGCGTTTGATGCCTCGTCAAACACCCTTTCAGAAAGGATCTTTCTTAAAATAGCGACTTATGGAAAGCATCGACAAGTTCGACCTCGCGATCCTGCAAGAACTGCAGACCGATGGCCGCCTCACCAATGCCGAACTTGCGCTGCGCGTCGGCCTCTCCGCCGCGCCATGCTGGCGGCGCGTGCGCGCGCTCGAAGAGGCCGGCTTCATCAAGGGCTACCACGCGGAAATCGATCGGCACAAGATCGGGCTCGGCGTGCTGGCTTTCGTGCGCGTCGACACCGAACGCGTGCAGGGCGACGCCACCCGCAAACTCGAAGACGCGATCCGCAAGCTGCCCGAGGTCGTGGCCTGCCACTACATCAGCGGCACCGGCACCTTTGAGCTGCAAGTTGTGGCGCAAGACCTCGACAGCTTTTCGACTTTCGCGCGGCAGCACCTGATGAACCTGCCCAACGTGAAAGACCTGCACACGAGTTTTTCGCTGGGGGAGGTGAAGGCGAACAGCGTGTTGCCGCTGGGGCATTTGACCGGCAAGTCTCCGCGCACCCGAGCGGGACAATAGGTGCCGATGCCACCGATTTCGCCCGAGCCCGTCACTGCCCCCCGAACACCCCGCCTCGGCGCACTCGACCCGCTGAGCCTGCCGGTGTTCCGCATGCTGTGGAGCACCTGGCTCATTGCCAACGTCTGCATGTGGATGAACGACGTGGCGGCGGCGTGGATGATGACGACGCTGACGACGACGCCGATCTGGGTCGCGCTGGTGCAATCGGCATCGACCTTGCCGGTGTTTTTGCTCGGCCTGCCGAGCGGTGCGCTGGCCGACATCCTCGACCGACGACGCTGGCTGATCGCCACGCAGTTCTGGCTCGCCGGCACTGCGGTCGTGCTGTGCGCGGCCAGTGTGCTCGACCTCATCAACGCGCCGTTGCTGCTCGCGCTCACCTTCGCCAACGGCATCGGCCTCGCGATGCGATGGCCGGTGTTCGCGGCCATCGTGCCGGAACTGGTGCCACGGACGCAGCTGCCGGCGGCGCTTGGGCTCAACGGCATTGCGATGAACGCGTCGCGCATCATCGGGCCGCTGCTGGCCGGCGCGCTCATCGCGAGTGCGGGCAGCGTCTGGGTGTTCGGGCTCAACGCGGTGCTGTCGGTGGCCTCGGGTTTCGTGGTGATGCGCTGGCGCCGCGAACACACGCCCAATCCGCTCGGCCGCGAAAAGCTCATCGGCGCAATGCGCGTCGGCGTGCAGTTCGTGCGGCAGTCGCAACGCATGCGCGCCGTGCTCATGCGCATCTCGATCTTCTTTTTGCACTCGACCGCGCTGCTGGCGTTGCTGCCGCTGCTGGCGCGCGGGCTGAAGGGCGGCGACGCCGGCACCTTCACCCTGCTGCTGGCCGCGATGGGCGCGGGCGCGATCGTCGCGGTGCTCTTCTTGCCGCGCCTGCGCCAGACCTACGACCGAGACCAGCTGGTGCTGCGCGGGACGCTGGTGCAGTCGATCGCGACCGCGGTAATGGCGTTCGCCCCGAACGTGTGGGTCGCGGTGCCGGCCATGCTGTTCGCCGGCGCCGCGTGGATCTCGGTGGCCAACTCGCTGTCGGTGTCGGCCCAGCTGGCGTTGCCCGACTGGGTGCGCGCCCGCGGCATGTCGATGTACCAGATGGCGATCATGGGCGCGACCGCTTTCGGCGCGGCGCTGTGGGGCCAGATTGCCACCGTCGGCACGCTGCAGGCTGCGCTGTTGATCGGCGCGGCGAGCGGCATCCTGATGATGGGCCTGGTGCTGCGCTACGTGGTCGACGGCGGCGGCGAAGACGACTTGAGTCCCGCACGCGAAGGCTGGGCACAAGCGCCGGCGCATCCGGCGCCGGGCGAGGGCCGCGTCGTGATCACGGTCGAGTACATCATCGACCCGGCGCGTGCGGCCGCTTTTCATCTGGTGATGCACCAGACCCGCCGCACGCGGCTGGCCGAAGGAGCGATCGGCTGGGAGCTGCTCAACGACATTCGCGAGCCCGAGCGCTATGTCGAGCAGATCGTCGATGCCTCGTGGACGGAGCATCTGAGGCGCTTCAACCGCGCGACCGCAGCCGACCTTGCGTTGCGCGAACGCAGGCTCGCGTTTCATTTGGGCGAAGGCCCGCCGGTCGTCACGCGCTATACCGTGCAACGTTAGGGAGTCTTCGCCAGAACACCGCGGAACCGGCTTTGCCGGGCCGCTGGTGTTGCCCCCGGCAGGGGGTGGGAGCCGCGACACGAAGTGCGCAGCGACCTGGGGGCGAGCCTATTTCGGTAGTTCGATGCCGGGGAAAATTTTGATCACCGCGCTGTCGTCTTCCTTGGCGAAACCTGCGGTCGAGGCTTGCATGAACATCTGGTGCGCGGTGCTCGACAGCGGCAGCGGAAACTTGGTGGCACGGGCCATGTCGAGCACGATGCCGAGGTCTTTCACGAAGATGTCGACGGCGGACAAGGGCGTGTAGTCGGCGGCCAGCACGTGCGCCATGCGGTTCTCGAACATCCAACTGTTGCCGGCGCTGTGCGTGATGACCTCGTACAGCGCGGCGGCGTCGACACCTTCGCGCAGGCCGAGCGCCATCGCTTCGGCCGCCGCGGCGATGTGCACGCCGGCCAGCAGCTGGTTGATGACCTTGACCTTGCTGCCCGCGCCGGCCTTGTCGCCGAGGCGGTAGACCTTGCCGGCCATCGCGTCGAGCACGTCGCCGGCCCTGGCATACGCCTCGGGCGTGGCCGCGGTCATCATCGTCATCTCGCCGCTGGCGGCCCGCGCGGCGCCGCCGGAGATGGGCGCGTCGATGTACAACAGCCCCATCGCGGCCAGGCGCGATTCGAAGGCGATCGACACGTTCGGGTCGACGGTGGAACACATCACAAAGACGCTGCCCCGCTTCATGGTGGCGGCCACGCCGTCCGCGCTGGCGCCCGCGTCCTTCGCCGCTTTCGCATCCTCGCTGCCGAACAGCACGCTCCCGGTCTGCGCCGCGTTCACCACGACCGACACCACCACGTCGCATTGCGCGCCCAGTTCGGCCAGGGACGCGCAGGCCGTGCCGCCATCCTTCGCAAAAGCGTCGGCGACTTCTTTGCGCACATCGAACACGCGCAGGTCGAAGCCCTTGCGCCGCAGCGATTGCGCCATGCCGCCGCCCATGGCGCCGAGGCCGATCAAACCAATTGTGAGAGTCACGTCGTTGTCTCCATTTGTTGTGCCGCTCAGGACAGCAGCTTTTCCAGTTCGGCATCGACCCGCACGGCTTCGCGGTCGAGCACGTTGACGCCATACAGCACCTCGATCCAGTCCTGCGCCCGCACCGCGGTTTCAAGCTGCCGCGAAGCCTGCGCCGCGCCGACGGCGAAGATGGCCGAGAACGCGCCCTTGAGCGCATGCACATGCTGCAGCAACACCGGCGCGTCGCGCGCGGTCGACGCCTTGCGTATGGCGCGGCGGCGCAACGCGATGTCTTCGCGCATGACGCCGGCGAGCTCGCGCACCGACGCCATGTCGTTGCCCATCGTCTGCATCAATTGCGCGAGGTCGAGCGAAGGCGCAGCTTTGCGCTCCG
>JAQGMP010000118.1 GCA_028292285.1 Variovorax sp.
GCCATCAACGGCTTTCTCAAGTTCACGCTGTTTTCAGTTCCGATTTCGCTGGTGTATGTGTTGCTGCTGCCGCTGGTGCAGGACTTCGGCATGCTGGTGTTGCTGTGTGCGCCGACGCTGCTGATTCTGGGCTGCTGTGTGGCGCGCCCATCGATATCGTTGCCCGGCCTGGTGATGATGTTCGGCGTCGTCGGCACGCTGGCGCTGCACGACACGGCGAGTGCCGACATCGCATCGTTCCTCAACTCGAACATCGCGCAAATGCTGGGCATCGCGGCAGCGGCGCTCATCACGCGGCTGGTGCGCTCGGTCGGTGCCGAGTGGAGCGCGCAACGCATCCGCAGTGCTGTGTGGAAAGAGCTCGGCGCCATCGCCGCGGCGCCGCGCGCACAACCTGCGCACGACGCGTTCGCGGTGCGCATGCTCGACCGCATCGCGCTCATCGCGCCGCGCATTGCGCAGCGGGACGAATCGGCCCGCTACAGCGCTGCCGAAGGCGCACTGCGCGACCTGCGGATCGGCGCCGACATCGTGACTTTGCAGCGCGCTCGCGGGGAACTTCCGCCCGCCGCCATCGCCTCTTTGTTGCGCGGTCTCACGCGCCTGTTTCGCGAGCGCGTGCGCAAGCCTCTGGCGGCCAATCCTGCGGCTGTGCTCGGCCAGCTCGATGAAGCGCTCGCCGCCACGTTGACCCGAACAACCGGCGCCCTGGCCGAACGACGCAACGCCATCGCGGCACTGGTTGGGCTTCGCCGCAACCTGTTCCCGGGCGCGGACCCCCTCCTCTTCCCACTCCTGCTTCCGCCCGCAAACACGAGCTCGCCATGATCGGTCAAACCAGTCTTTACGGCCTCTACCTGCCGTGGTTCATGTTGCTGGCCATCGGCACGCTCTTCGTGCATTGGGGCGCGCGCCGCCTGTTGAGCGCGACCGGCGCTTACCGCTGGGTCTGGCACCCCGCACTGTTCGATGCCGCTCTCTACGTGCTGCTGCTGTATGCGATCAGCAGGCTCTCCTTATTGCTCTAGTGATTCATTCGCGACCTATTCAGTGATTCAAATGAAAACCGATTTCTTCGAACCCGGCCGCTGGCCGTTGCGCGTCGCGCGCATTCTGGTGACATGCCTCGTGCTCGTCGCCGCGATCTGGGCGGGCCTGCGCCTTTGGGACCATTACGAGTTGTCGCCGTGGACGCGCGACGGCCGGGTGCGCGCCAACATCGTGCAAATCGCGCCCGACGTTTCGGGCCTGGTGACGGCGGTGCCGATCCACGACAACCAGCGCGTCGCAGCCGGCGCCTTGCTGTTCGAAGTCGATCACGCGCGCTTTGCGCTGGCCTTGCGCCAAGCCGAAGCGGCGCTCTCTGCCCAGCGCGCGGCGCTCGGTCAGCTGCAACGCGAAAGCGCCCGCAACACCGAACTCGGCACGCTCATTTCGCAGGAGCTTCGCGAGCAGAGCCGCGCCCGGGTCGAGCAGAGCCAGGCCGCCGTGAGCCAGGCCGTGGTGGCACTCGACTCCGCCCGCCTCAACCTCGAACGCGCACAGGTCCGCGCGCCGACCGACGGCATGGTCACCAACCTCGACATGCGCACCGGCAGCTACGCGACAGCGGGTCGGTCGGCACTGGCGCTGGTCGATCCGGCCTCGTTCTACGTCGAAGGCTATTTCGAAGAAACCAAGCTGCCGCGCATCCACATCGGCGACCGCGTGCGCGTGACGCCCATGGGCAGCGGCGAACTGATGGGCACGGTCGAGAGCCTGGCCGCCGGCATCGCCGACCGCGACCGCACGACCAGCGCCAACCTGCTGCCGAGCGTGAACCCGACCTTCAACTGGGTGCGGCTGGCGCAACGGATTCCGGTGCGCGTACGGCTCGATCCATTGCGCGACAACGAGCGGCTCGTCGCTGGTCAAACGGTGACAGTGCAGGTCGTCGAAGACAAGACGGAGAAGCGCGGATGAACGCAGCTTTCAAACTGGCGCTGACCGCCATGGGGACTGCCGTGCTTGGCGCCTGCACGACCGTCGGCCCCGACTACCACCAGCCGCCCGAAGCGGTCGCCAGCCAGCCGGCTGCCGGCGCTCCATTTGCCGAAGCGAAGAACGCGACCTTCTCCAACGCGCCGCTGCCGCCGCATTGGTGGCGGCTGTATCACGACGCGCGGCTCGATGGCCTGGTGCAACAGGCGCTCGTGCACAACACCGACCTGCGCCAGGCGCTGGCCAATCTGGAGCGCGAGCGCGCCGAAGAAGCCGCCATCGCCGGCATGCAGCGTCCGACCATCGGCGTCGAAGGCGGACCGAGCTACGGACATGTGTCCGGCGTATCGCTGCTGCAGTCGGACTACGCGCCACCCAACGACTGGTATTACAGCGCCGGTGCCTCGCTGTCGTACCAGGTCGATTTGTTCGGTCAGATCCGGCGCGCCATCGAAGCATCGAAGGCCACCGGCGATGCGGCACAGGCGGCGCTCGATCTGGCCCGCGTCAATGTGGCCGCAGCCACCACGCGGGCCTATGCGGACATCTGCTCGACCGGCCTGCGCTTGCGCAGTGCCGAAAAGTCGGTGCAACTGCAGCGCGAGGCGCTCGACATCTCGGAGCGGCTGCAGCAAGCAGGCCGCGTGAGTGCGCTCGATGCCACGCGCTCGCGTGCGCAGCTGCAGCAATTGAACGCCGCCATCCCGCCGCTGCAAGCCCGCAAGCAGGCGGCGCTGTATCGGCTCGCGACCCTCACCGGCGCGCTGCCGCAAGACTTTCCGCGTGACGTCGCTTCGTGCGAGACGCCGCCGCAAGTGGCCGGCGCATTGCCGACCGGCGACGGTGCCGCACTCCTTCGTCGTCGTCCCGACATTCGCCAGGCCGAGCGCACTCTGGCAGCGTCGACCGCCCGCATCGGCGTGGCGACGGCGGACCTGTACCCGCGCATCTCCCTCGGCTTGTCTACCAGTTCGGCCAGCCTGGCCAAAGACTTCGGCG
>JAQGMP010000131.1 GCA_028292285.1 Variovorax sp.
GCTCGGCCGCGAGACCAACAAGACGCCGCAGAAAGCCGCCGAGGCCATCATCGATGTGTTCGGCTTCGGCCCGATCGATGACGATGCTTTGCCGGGCGCGCTCACTCGTTTACGCAAGGCATTCTTCATCGCGACCGAAGATCGCCTCAACAAGAACCTGCAGAAGTTCGCCGCCGCGCAAGAAGCCGAGGCCGATCTGCAGTTGCTCTGCGCCGCGGAAGCCCAACACGCCGCCTGGCTGTACCAACTGCGCATGACCCGGCTCACGCGTGTGCTGCTGGCTGCCTTCTCTGCAGTAAAGCGCGCGCATGGCTGGGTCGACATGAACGACGTCGAGCAGGCCGCGCAAATGCTGCTCGGCGAGTCGGCCTTGTCGGGCTGGGTGCAGGAGCGCCTCGATGCGCGCATCGCCCATTTGCTGATCGACGAATTCCAGGACACCAACCCGCTGCAATGGCATGCGCTTTATGGCTGGCTGAGCGCGTACGGCGGTGCGGTCGGCCGCGCGCCGCGTGTCTTTATCGTCGGCGACCCGAAGCAGAGCATCTACCGTTTTCGCCGGGCCGAGCCGCAGGTGTTCATCGCTGCCAAAGCCTTCGTCGCCGACGTGCTGGGCGGCGATCGGCTCGATTGCGATCACACCCATCGCAACGCCATGGCCGTTGTCCGCCTCGTCAACCAGGCGATGGGCGCGGCGCAGGAGGCCGGCGAGTTCGATGGCTACCGCGCGCACACGACCGAGCGCCGCGACGACGGCGAGGTGCTGAAGCTGCCGCCGATCGGGCGCGACGCGGTGGGCGGTGCCGCCGGCGCAGCGCCGGCCGACGATGGCATGCTGCATTGGCGCGACAGCCTCACGACGCCGCGCGTGCTGCCTGAAGAGCAGCTGCTGCAAAAGGAATGCGAACAGGCCGCGCGCTGGATTGCGCAGCGCATCGCCGATGGCACGCCGCCCAAGCAAATCATGGTGCTGGCGCGGCGCCGCAGCCGGCTCGCCGCCATGCAAGACGCGCTGCGCGAGTTGCACATCCCGACGCAGCAACCCGAGAAGAACGAGCTGCACGACGCGCCTGAAGTGCAAGACATGGTCGCGCTGCTCGATGCGCTGGTGTCGCCGGCGCACGATCTTTCGCTGGCGCGCGCACTCAAGTCGCCGCTGTTCGGCATCGGCGACGACGACCTGGTGCAACTCGCGCTGCGGCAGCGTGCACAGCCCGGCACGCCGTGGCTGGCGCTGCTCGGCGCGGGCGATTTGCCCAATGCACTCGCGCCGCTGGGCGAAACGCTGCACCGCTGGCAGGAATGGCTTGCCGCGCTGCCGCCGCACGATGCGCTCGATGCGATCTTTCACGATGGCGATGTGCTGGCCCGATTCGGTGCCGCGGCGCCGGCAGCATTGCGCCAGACGGTGCTTTCCAACCTGCGAGGCCTGCTCGCGGCGTCGCTTGAAATCGATGGTGCGCGCTTCGCCACGCCTTATGGCCTGGTGCGCGCGCTGCGAGCCGGCGGCGTGCGCGCACCGGCCGTCACCGCGCCCGACGCGGTGCGTCTGTTGACCGTGCACGGCGCCAAGGGGCTGGAGGCCGACAACGTGGTCTTGCTCGATTGCGACGCCGCAGCGCCGCGCTCGCAAACGATGGGCGTGTTGGTCGAGTGGAAGGGCGGCGACGCCAAACCGACGCGCTTCGTCTTCATGGCCAGTGAAAAAACACCGCCGGCTTGCGCCACGCCGTTGCTCGAAGAAGAGCAGCGTGCGCGCCATCGCGAAGAACTGAACGGCTTGTACGTGGCGACCACGCGAGCGCGCGAACGCCTGGTGCTTTCGGCGGTCGAGCCGGCGCGACAGAACGAAGGCAGCTGGTGGGTGCGACTCGAACGTGGCTGCACGCCCGTCGAGGCCGACGAGCCATTGGCGACGCCGATGATCAACGGCGGTGCGGCGGGCAGCTTCTCGCTCAAGGAGGCACCCGCTGCGCTGCCAGCCGCACTTGTGCTGCCGTCGAAAGGTGCCGCCGCCGTTGTCAAACGGCCCGTCGCAGTCGACGCGCGCGCCGCGGCGTTCGGGCAAGCGATGCATCGTTTGCTCGAGTGGGCCGTACCGGGCGAACCCTTGCCCAAAGCGCACGTGCGTGCGGCGGCGCGTGAGTTCTTGCTCGATGCCACGCAGGCGCGCGACGCGGCGCTGTACGCGCAACGCATCCGCGCCGGTGCCGGCGCGTGGGCATGGGACGAGCGCATGATCGACTGGCACGGCAACGAGGTCACCCTGGTCCATGGCGGCGAGCCATTGCGCATCGACCGGCTGGTGCGCCATCGCGAAACCGGCGCCTGGTGGGTGCTCGACTACAAATCCACAGCGCACCCCGAACGCGATGAGTCGCTCATCGCGCAGATGCAGCGCTACCGCGTCGCCGTGCAAAACGCCAACCCCGGTGCCACGGTACGCGCCGCGTTCCTGACCGGGCAGGGCGAACTGGTATCCCTTGAATGAGTGCTGAGAAAAATGTCGT
>JAQGMP010000158.1 GCA_028292285.1 Variovorax sp.
CCGGTGCCGTGCTGGCCGAGCTGGACGACAGCACGCTTTACAACCGCCAGGCCGTGGCGCAGGCGGCGCTGGCGTCGGCGCGGGTCGATTTGCTGCAGGCGTCGCAGCGCGCCATCGAAACGCAGGCAGCCAAGGCCGAGCTCAACATCGCCGAGGGCAAGCTGCGCGAGCGTGAGGTCGACGTCGAAGCACTGCGGCGCGAGATGAGCCAACTGCTCATCAAGGCGCCGCGCGCCGGCGTGTTTGTCTATTCAGACCCCAACGACTGGGCTGGGCGTCCGGTGCAAACGGGCGAGCGCGTCGGCTTGCTGGCCGACCCGGCGGTGCTGGGCCTGCAGGCCTGGGCGCCGGTGAACGAAGCGGTCAACCTGAAACCGGGCGCCGCCATGACGCTCTTCATGCGCGTCGCGCCGCTCGACCCGGTCGAGGCGCGGCTCGACTACGCCGGCTACCAGGTCATCGAGGCGCCCAACGGAGTGGCGAGCTATCTGCTGCGCGGCACGGTCGAAGGCCAGTCGGCGCAAGCTCGCATCGGCCTGCGCGGCACCGCGCGCATTTCGGGTGACTGGACCGTGCTGGGCTACCTGATGTTTCGCCGGCCCTTCGCGGCGGTGCGGGAGTGGTGCGGATGCTGAGTGCAGCGTTGCCGCGCGGCGTGATCGCGCCGGCCACCGCACAGCCTGCACCGTGGCCGGCGCTGCGCGAAGAGCTGCAGATCCACGGTGCCGGCTTGAACCGCGACGGCTCGCCGGCATGGCACATCTGCGATCCGGTTCGCAACCTGTTCTTTCGCATCGGCTGGCTCGAATTCGAGATCCTCCAGAGATGGGAGATGGCTTCGCCGGAGGCCATCGCACATGACATCGAGGCGTCGACGGCGCTGGCGCCGGTGGCCGACGATGTCGATCAGTTCATCCGCTTTCTGGCGCAGCATCAGTTGCTGCGCAGCGCACGGCAGAAGCCGGCGATGCCCTTGTGGCGATGGCTGCTCAACAACTACCTGTTCATCCGGATTCCGCTGGTGCGACCGGCGCACTGGCTCAGCCTGTCGATGCCGTGGGTACGCTGGCTGTTCAGTGGCTGGTTCGTCGGCATCACCGCGCTCGCGGCACTCGCCGGCATCGTGCTGGCGGCGCGCCAGTTCGATGTGGTCGAGGCGAATTTGCGTGGCGCGCTGAGCTGGGACGGCGTGGTCGGCTTCGCGGCGGCACTGGTGTTTTCGAAATTGCTGCACGAGCTGGGGCATGCCATCGTTTCGACGCGACACGGCGTGCGCGTCGGGCACATGGGCGTGGCATTGCTCGTGATGTGGCCGATGCCCTATACCGACACCGGCGAGAGCTGGAAGCTGGAACGATCGCGCCATCGCTTCGCCATCGCTTCGGCCGGCATCGCCGCCGAACTGGTGTTGGCGGCGTGGTCGACATGTCTCTGGGCCTTCATGCCCGACGGCAATTTTCGCAACGCGCTGTTCTTTCTGGCGACCACCGCCTGGGTGCTGACGCTGCTCGTCAATGCCAGTCCCTTCATGCGCTTCGACGGCTATTACATGCTGACCGATGCGCTCGATTTTCCGGGACTGCACGAGCGCGCGGGGCGACAGGCACGGCGGGTGTTGCGCCGGTGGATACCCGGTTTGAAAGAGCCTTCGAGCGAAGTGCTCACGGCATCGTTCCGGCGCTTTCTGACGTCGTTCGCGTTCGCCACCTGGATCTACCGCCTGGTGCTCTTCGTCGGCATCGCGGTGGTGGTCTATCACGCCTTCTTCAAGGCGTTGGGCATCCTGCTGTTCGCGGTGGAAATCTCGGTGTTTCTGGGACGGCCGATCTACGCCGAGTTGCGTGTGTGGTGGCAGCGCCGGGCCGAGATTCCGGGGCGGCGCTCGCTCGTGTGGGCACTGCTGCTGGCGGCTGTCGCGCTCTTACTTTTCTTGCCGTGGTTCTCCGGCATCTCCGCGCCCGGCGTGTTGAAGGCGGCGTCCGAGCAGCCGGTGTATTCACCCTACGCCGCACGGCTCGAAACCATCGACATTCGAAACGGTGCGGCGATCCGCCCCGCGGGCGTGCTGGTCGAGCTCGATGCGCCGAGCCAGGGCGAAGAGCGCGACAAGGCGGTGGCGCTGTCGGCCGCCTACGCGCGGTCGGCGCGTGGCGCGCTGGGCATGGTCGAGGACGGTGCCGCACGGCTGGCCGTGGCGGAACAGCTCGCGTCGCGCTACGACGCCGAACGCCGCGCACGCGAAGCCGAGCTGCTGCGCCTTCGCATCGTCGCCACGCGTGAGGGTGACGTGCGGGATGTCGACCCCGACCTGCGCGCCGGCACCTGGGTCGGCCCGACGCAGTTGATCGCGATGGTGGTCGACGGCCGCCGTTGGCGCGTCGAAGCGCTGGTGTCGGAGCGCGATCGGCAACGGCTGTCGACGGGCGCCAAGGCGGTCGTCATGGTCAAGGGGCGCACGCAAAAGCTCGACGGCAGGGTGACGGCCATCGACAACAGCCCGGTCAACCGGCTGCCGCATTTGCTGCTGGCACAAGACCACGGCGGCCCGATCACGCTGAATCCGACTTCGCCCAAGAAGGACCTGAAACCGGCCGAGGCCTGGTTTCGCGTGCTGGTCGAAGGAACGGCCGATGCGCCGGTGCAGGCGGTGCACGAGGTGCGCGTGCATTTCGACGGCACGCACGAAAGCCTGGCGAAAGGCTGGATTGACAGCGCGCTGTCGGTGCTGATTCAACAGTCGGGGCTTTAGGAAGCTGAGCAGCACAGAACGCGTTGATCGGCGCAGCCAAGGCTGGCATGGACGCCGAGCCCCGCTGCGTTTTTTGACGCCTCGCGCCGTGCGTGCTTCCGTCTGAACACCTGGAGTTTAGCGAATGACGATGCGCCGCCATGGGCGTGGCTCCCCGAGGAAACTTCCTCTGCTGACCCTGGCGAGGAGTGTTCTCGGACACGGACGCTTTTAGTCGATGGCAACGGTGGCACGATGAAAGAAGACGAAAAGGAGCGCGAAATATTTGCGTTCGTTCTGTTGAAGATGGTGCGCGACAAGTGCGGCGCGCGCGGACCTGTCGTCGGTGAACCGGCGCCGCTTTGCCGCACTCGCTGCGAACCGCGTCGCCCGCGCGGCGCTGGAAATCTTCGAACACGAGCCTCGCGTGCCGGCAGAACTGATCGGCGACGCCCGGTTGATCCTCACGCCGCACATCGGATCGGCGACCCAGGAGACGCGACGCGGCATGGCTGAGAACGTGATCGAAACGCTGGCGAATCATTTCGGCGTTTCGAGACGCGTGCCGGCCGCCGCGGTGTAGCGCGCCTCGT
>JAQGMP010000185.1 GCA_028292285.1 Variovorax sp.
GCGATCCTGATCGGGGCCTACGCTGACCGCGTGGGCCGCAAGAAGGCGCTGACCTTGTCGATCCTGCTGATGTTCACCGGCACGCTGATGATCTCGGTGGTGCCGACCTACACCAGCATAGGGTTGCTGGCACCGGCGGTGCTGGTGCTGGCGCGCATGATCCAGGGCCTTTCCGCTGGCGGCGAGTTCGGCAGCGCGACGGCTTTTCTGGCCGAGCATGCGCCGCGGCGCCGGGGCTTCTTTTCGAGCTTTCAGGTGGCGAGCCAGGGCCTCACCACGCTGCTGGCCGCCGGCTTCGGCGCTGTGCTCACCAGCACGCTCAGCGTCGATCAGATGACGTCATGGGGCTGGCGCATTCCGTTCATCTTCGGCTTGCTCATCGGCCCGGTGGCTTACTACATCCGCCGCAATGTCGACGAGAGCCCCGAGTTCGCGAGCATCGAGGCCACCACCACGCCGCTGGCCGACACCTTCACGCACCACAAGGAGCGCCTGCTGCTGGCAGTCGGCATCGTGGTGCTCGGCACGGTGGCCACCTACCTTGTCTTGTTCATGCCGACCTATGGCGTCAAGCAGTTGGGGCTTCCTGCTTCGGTGGTGTTCGCCGCCACCATGATGGTCGGCGTCATTCAGATGCTGGTGGCGCCGGTGGTGGGCCACCTCTCCGACAAATATGGCCGGGTGCGCATCATGCTGACCGCCGCCGTCCTGCTGTTGCTGGCGATCTACCCGATGTTTTCCGTGCTGGTCAGCCGTCCGAGTTTCGGCACGCTGCTGGTCGTGGAAATCATCCTGGGCTTGCTGATGACCGCGTACTTCGCGCCGGTGCCGGCCATCCTGTCGGAGCTCTTCCCGACGAGGACGCGCACCACCGGCCTCTCGCTGAGCTACAACACCGCCGTGACGATCTTCGGCGGCTTCGCGCCCTTTATCCTCACCTGGCTGATCAGCGTGACCAACGACAAGCTCTCGCCGAGCTACTACATGGTGTTCGCGGCCGTGATCAGCATCGCAGCCCTGATCGCCACACGCGTTCGCCTGGGCTTCAAATGAACCAACCAGCGACGACGAATTGACATGGCCCATACCGCTTTACCGTCCAGCATCGGCGACATACCGACGCCCACCGTCGATGCCATCCGCGACCTGGGTGCCGCGCTCGAGCCGTACATCTACCGGACGCCGGTGCAAGACCGCGACGTCCTGGGGCCGCTCACGGGCACGCCCGTCAACCTGAAGTTCGAGCTGCTGCAGGCCAGCGGCACCTTCAAGGCGCGCGGTGCCTTTTCCAACCTGCTGGCGCTCGACGATGGGCAGCGCGCCGCCGGCGTGACCTGCGTCAGCGCCGGCAATCACGCGGTCGCGGTGGCCTATGCCGCGATGAAGCTGGGCATCAGCGCCAAGGTGGTGATGATCAAGACCGCCAGCCCGTTTCGCGTGGCGCTGTGCCATCGCTACGGGGCCGAAGTGGTGATGGCCGAGGACGGTGCGACGGCATTCGAAACCGTGCACCGCATCGAGCAGGAAGAAGGCCGCTTCTTCGTGCATCCGTTCAATGGCTACCGCACGGTGCTGGGCACTGCCACGCTCGGCGAAGAGTGGGCTGCGCAGGCAGGCGAGCTCGACGCCGTGATCATTCCGATCGGCGGCGGCGGGTTGGCCGCGGGTGTGTCGACCGCGTTTCGGCTGCTGCAGCCGAACTGCGCCATCTACGGTGTCGAGCCCGAGGGAGCCGAGGCCATGGGCCAGAGTTTTCGCGCCGGTGGCCCGATCAAGATGGGGCCGATGCAAGGCATTGCCGACAGCCTGATGGCGCCGCACACCGAGGCTTACAGCTACACCCTGTGCCGGCACAACATCGATCGGCTCGTGACCGTGTCGGACGACCAGATTCGCAGCGCCATGCGGGTGCTGTTCGACGAGCTCAAGCTCGCACCCGAGCCGGCCTGCGCCGCCGCGACCGCGGCCTTGCTCGGCCCATTGCGCGAAGAGCTGGCCGGCCGCCGCGTGGGCGTGCTGCTGTGCGGCACCAACACCGATCTGCCGACGCTCACACGCCACCTCGACGCGGCTGTCGCGCCGGCATGAGCGGCTCCAGCGATCCTGGCGATCGGGCCGCAAACGCAGCAACGATCGATCCGCTGTTGTTCCTTCGGGCCGACGAAGTCGCCGGCCTGCTGAGCGTCGCCGAGTGTGTCGACGTGATGGCCGATGCGATGGCGGCGCTGGCTCGGGGCGAGGTGCACCAGCCGCTGCGCACGATCGTGCGGCCGCCCGCCGCGCTCGGCCTGCTCGGATTGATGCCGGCCTATCTGGGTGGTGCGCAGCCGGTGTACGGCGCCAAAACCGGTGGCTTCTTTCCCGGCAACAGTGCGCTGGGGCTCGACCCGCACCAAGGCTGCGTGCTGCTGTTCAGCGGCCAGACCGGGGCTTTGCTCGCGGTGATGTCGGCGTCCGAGATCACTGGCATCCGCACCGCGGCCATGACCGGTCTCGCCACACGTTTGCTGGCCCGTCCCGAGGCGCATCGGCTTGCCCTGATCGGCAGCGGGCATCAGGCGCACTGGCAGCTGCAGGCCGTGGCCGCCGTTCGCTCGCTGAGTTCGGTCACGGTGTGTGGCCGCAATATCGCCAACGCCCGCGCGTTCGTCGAGCGCGAGCAGGCCAGCTACGGCTTCGAACTTCGGGCGGTGAGCTCGGTCGAGGAGGCCGTGCGCGATGCCGACATCGTGGTCACGGTGACCAGCGCGCGCGAGCCGATACTGCGGCGCGACTGGATCGCGCCGGGCACGCACATCAACGCGGTCGGCTCCAGCACGCCGTCGCATTGCGAGATCGAACCTGCGTTGATGGGCCACGCAGCGCTCTTCGTCGATCGGCGCGAATCGACCCTGGCCGAGTCCGGCGATTACCTGCAGGCCGAGCGCGCCGGCCTGGTGAAACCGGAGAGCCTGCGCGCCGAACTGGGCGAACTGCTGATCGGGCAGCATCCCGGGCGCAGCGGACCCGACGAGGTCACGCTCTTCAAGTCGCTCGGCATGGCGCTGGAAGATGTCGCGACGGCGCAAGTGCTGTACCAGCGTGCACGCCAATTGCAGCGCGGGACCTGGATCGCGCAGTAGCGGCGCAGCACGTCACAAACGCAGCGGCGAGGCGTAGCCCGTCATCTCCAGGTAGCCGCGGCCCACGCGCCGGCCTTGCGCGTCGAGCAGTTCGCTCAGGCCTTCCCAGTACACGCCGCCGGTCGCACCGCTGCCGTCCAGCTCCTGGTCGTCCAGTAGCGCGCGCACGGTGAACGTGCCGCCGGGTGTCTGCACGCGCCAGCGCGTCGGGTAGATCGCCTTGGTGCGGGAACTGGTCCATGTGCTCTCGGCGTCGAAGCGCACCTCGTTTTCGCTGAACGCACGCACGGCACCGCCCTTTGGTCGCATCGAACCGCCGGCCCACAGCGCACCGCCATCACGCCGCCGCAGATGAAAGGCCGTGAGGGCGGTGCCGTCGTCCAGGTTCATGCCGATCCAGTCCCAGCCGACCGCATCGGGATGCAGCAGCGCCTCGCTCGCTTCGTGGTCGAGCCAAGCAGTGCCGGTGACGTCGAAGGCGCGGCCTTGCAGCGTCAGCCGGCCTTGCGCCGCGAGCTGCGGTTCGCTGTAGTAGTAGCTGGCCTGATCGGGCGCGGGGCCCTTGCGCGA
>JAQGMP010000187.1 GCA_028292285.1 Variovorax sp.
CCGCTCAGCGACGCGGAACTCACCCGCCTGCTGGCCCAACAGGGCTTCAGCATTGCCCGGCGCACCGTCACCAAGTACCGCCAGGGCCTGGGGGTGGACCCCGTGGAGCGCAGGCGCTCCGGGTGGAGCCAGATGTGACGCCCCGGCCTCGGATGTCCGCAGCCCGGAGGTCCGCAACCTGGATATCCGCCGGCCGATCTCAGCGCCACCAGCAGGAGCACGCCCAAGCCCACCACCAGGGCTTTGCGTGCCGCGCCGCCAAAGTTGAGAGGGATCCGTCGCTCAGTCTCGGCGCGAGGGGTCGGACGTCGAAATGACCTGCTCGGGTGTCGCAGGTTCCGTGTTGGGCACCGGCTCGGGGTTCTCGCGCAGATCGAACGCCGAGGAGTCATCGTGCTTGGACGATTCAGCGTCTTTGCGTTTTTCCTGCATTTTCTCTTTTGGCGCGGGCCCACCAATGTCTTCGCCGGCCGGGTTGTGTTTGCCGGTGAACTTCTCGCCCGCGCCGATGTTGTCCACGCCACCGCTGGTGGTCGGGCGGGAACCATCACCGCTGCTGCTAGTCGAGTTGGTCATGAAGTGCATGCCTTTAAAGAGGAGCCGGATCAGTAAGAACGAACCGGCGAGGATTTAGAAATACTGCTTCATCCAGAACGCAACCAGTAGCACGGCACCAACGGCCAAAACCGCGAGCAGTACGGTCATGCCCCGGAAGGGTCTGCGGCCTTCTTTTTCATTCTTGGTCATGGGTCAGGCCGTGGACGGCCCCACGGAACGGCGGTAACGAAACACCTTGCTGGGCATCAGGCGGATTGAGGAACGAAAAGACATAGGAACCGTTTATTTAAAGCGAGAGCATTCGCTGCGGGGACCGATGCTCGGTAAGCCGAGACCGTTCATAGTGGTCGGACGGGGCTTACTTGCAATCGCTCTGCTTGATTCCTGCTGGCTAGGGCGAAGGCTGCGGGACGCGATCGGTCCTTGGTCCTGGCAATCACTTCCCGCGCGCAGGTCGGTGGCTTGTACAGCGGCGCCGTTTTCATCTCGCAACGACCGCTTTCAAGGCCGCAGACCTGGCAGCTGATTTCCCAATCCAGTGACGAGAAAGTTGACGCCGATGGCGGCCACAAACAAGGCCATCACGCGGGTCGCAACGTTGATGCCAGTCCTCCCAACTAATCGGGCGATCGGCACAGCGAGACAAAGCGTGAGCCCAACCAATGCAGCGGTCGTGATGGCCGAACCGACCAACAAGGCCTTCCCGTGCCAATCGACCGCATCATTCGCAAAGGTGATCATGACCCCCATCTCCGCAGGCCCCACCAGAAGCGGGAAAGCCAGCGGCGTGATGGCAACGGCACGAAGGTCGCTCTCCGCCTCCCGTCGCTCATCCGACGTTTGCATGAAACCTCCATAGTGTGCTTGAAACATCTCAAAGGCGATGAAGAGCGCAAATAAGCCGCCAGCGATACGAAAGTCATCGAGCCCAACGTTGAAGAACGACAGGATGTCCCGGCCATACAGAACCGCTGCCGACAAGAACGCGGCAACCGCCATGCACGCGACCAGAATGATCTTGAGCGGCGTACGTCCTCGCAGCTCACGTGTCAGGCTCAAGAAAAACGGGATGACGCCGACTGGATTTGAGAGCGCGTAAAGCAGCGTCGTGGTGCCAACGAATTCATTCGAATGCATGCCTGGAATCTCCAACACGGACAGTAAGTGGAAGTCGAATTGATATCGGCCGGATGGATTTAAAGGAGTTGAGTGCCACGTTTGAAGAGTCCGGTCGGCCCAGGCTCCCGGCCTCACTGTCCGAGGCGTTTTCGCGCTTGCTCTTCCGCAACAGGTGCGCCGTCCCAGCGGGACACGAAAGCACGGCGTTCGAGGCGGCTGGGCGTCCCGGCGCCGAGGCTTGACGGGATTTCACCGCACCTGCGCGCGCCCGTCTCTTGTCTGAAGGAGACGCTCGCAATTCGCGACGGCATCCGGTGCGCGTGTTCGACTCGTGGCCGACTGCAAGCCGCGGCGGCTCGGTGGCGGCATTGAGTCTGCCGTGTCGGAGCGGGCCTCGGTGTCCTGCCGAGGTTGAGGTCGTAGGAGCGGCGGCTTCCGTGTAGATTGGCGTCGCGGTTCTTGAGGAAAGCTGGGCGAAGATGACCGAGGCTCGAGGGTGCCTACGCTGGTGGCGCGAACTGCCACGACCCGGTTCGCGGGAGCTGTCAGGATTTGCTTTAGAGGTAGGTGGAGTGATTGGTCTGGCGCAATCCTTCAGGGTCAATCGGGCGCGCGCCCGAGACACAGGAGCCACCCTGAGGAGCCATTGGTTCATGATTGAACGTTCCGCCCTCCCGGGCCAGCGCAAGCGCCTGCCCCAGGCCGCTCCCACAGCGGCGAGCTTCAGGCTGCACGGGCTCCGAGGAAGGGTCCAGTTCAGCTTCCGCGGCGGTCAGTCTCAGGAAGCTGGCTCATCGTCCGCGGCGGCGGCGTCGCAGCGCCGCCACTGGCCAAGTGGTCTCGGGAGGCGGCAAAGCGATGTTCAGACTGCGCCCGGCGCTTGCAGCCACGCGTTCCGCCGCCAGCGCGCCGGAACGCGCAGCGCTCTCCATTGAACACGGCAAACCGGTCGCGGTCCAGTCGCCGGCGACCAGAGGCCAGGCACCGCCGTGGTGGTCTTCGGACGCAGCCGCTCCGTGCCCGGCGCCGGGCAAGGCACCGCCATGGGTATTCGGTGGACGCGGGCGTGCCGCAATGTGGCGTTGTTTGCCTTGGGGGCGAACTGCGCAATCTCGCGCCAAGTTCGATCGATCAGTTGCCCGTCGCTTTGATCCCATTCGGCGCCAGCGTGAATGGAATTGCAAACGATCAACGAACCCCCGGCGTATTCGTCCCTGATGTTTGACAGGTCGTAGAAATCGGTGTTCAGGTCCCCCTCGGCCCTGACACGCGCCCAGAAACGTTCACTCGTGAGCTTGCGGTCGAACCACAGCATGGTGCTCACATACCGGCTGGGCCGGAATCGTGCTGCGTCAGCAAAGCTCGCCGTCGACGTACCGCCCGCATGGGCATCGAGACCGGCCAATGCCAGCGGCGGCAGTGCGAGTACGCAGGCGCGAGCACGCAGTTCGCTTCCGTTTTCGAGAACGAGACCGGCGAAGGCGCCATGCTGTGAGACCAACAACTTGCGAACGGGGCAGGACGTTAGCACCTCGCCAGCGCCTGCTTCGATGGCGCGGCGGCACCCCGGCACATACAGTTGCGACAGTCCGACCTTCGGGAAACCGAAGTAATAGCCGCTACGCCCCAGCATCAGCCGGAAAACTCGCATCATCGCCGCGGCTGAACAATCCGCGAGGGGAACGTTCAGGATGGCCAGCATCGATGACCTCCAGAACCAATCCACGGCGCGCTGGCTTACTCCATGCCGATGTAAAAAGGAAAGTCCGTCCTCGTTGTCCAAGTCGAGGGTGCTGGCCTCATCAAGCCGGGCAGCAAGCCACGCAACTCGAACGTTGGACATTGCATCTCTCATCGAAACGCACCGCAGCGCATTGCGCAGGTTGCAAAGCCCGTGCAGCGGTGGGGGCCACGGTGGCGCGCGCATCCGCAGTTCTCGTCCCGCATCAAGCAAGGTGATCAGCGGATCCGGCTGCCACGAGATTTGCCCTGAGGTGCCCAAGCGATCCAGAAGGGCCACGAAATTTCGGTGTTCGGAACTCACCACGTGGGGACCGATGTCGACCACGTCCTCAGTAATCTCGTCGGTCCAACTTGCTGCGCGGCCTCCAAGATGGTCCGCTGCCTCCAGAACCACGACACGCAGGCCGCTGTCGGCAAGTGCAGCGGCACAGGACAGCCCCGCAACGCCGCCGCCCGCAACCAATACGTCCGCGTCCACAGGGGAAGCGCTCAGCCTGAAACCTCCATGCTCAACGAGTAGTGCGCCGGGCTTGCGCAGGGTCCCTGGACCAGGTTGACGCTGGCCGCCTTGACTGTTCGTCGCGCGTGGTGAAAGCCACCAGCCCGGGCAATAAATCCAACTCTGCACTCCGCGCGGGCACGTTTATCACCGTGGCAGCTCCTCATGGCGGTGCTCTCCGCAATAACTGAGAAATGCCTCCAGTTCCGCCGTCTTGTCGTACACGGCTCGGACGCCGAGCGCAAGGCAGCGCGCACGGTTCGCACCGCTGGCCGAGTTGGTGAGAATGATCACTCGATTCCGCGCCGAGGCATCATGCATGCTCTCAAGTACACCGAAGCCGGTGCCAGCCTTCAGGTACAAGTCGAGGACTATCAGGATGTCGTCGCGCGCATGATCCTGAATCCAACTCACGGCCGCTGCCTCGGTGTCCGCGGTGGCGACGACCTTCGCGTCGCAGACATGATCGATCAGGCCAGTCAGCTGATCACGTAAGTCAGGATCGTCTTCGACGAGGAACACAAGTGCCGTCACGGTTTATTTCTCCTGATAACCGGTGAGTTGCCTTGAGGGTCGGACACGGCGGCAATGGCCGGCGTCGGGCTCCGCAGCAGGTACAGGGAGGAAAGCGCCTACGCCGGGCGGGACGTCCGCTCACCTTTTGAGTCGAGGCGCGCCCAAAGGAGCAAAAGTTCATCCCTCTGGAACTCGCGGCGCGCGCCGGCGTGCCGGACATCGGTTTTCCTGCGCTGGCGGCAGAAATGGTCGAAACACATGGGAAGTACAGCCGGTAGGACCGTTTCGCGCCTGAGTCCGAATGCGCCCCGGACACGCTGCCCTGGCACTCGCGTACAACGGCGTGCCGATTCTCCCGCTGCGGCCCGAGCCATCGCTTTTGCACATTCCTCCGCCGCGCAGAGGTGAGCAGACGCATGGATGGGCGAACGAATCGCGCTTGCCTTTTTGCGGCGCCTCGGTCGAGTTCGGCGCCGCCGGAACACGGCTGTCGGCTTGCCTCCGGCTGTTCCGCCGGCACGCCGGGCGAGGAACGGCTGGGAGCCACCGGTCTGACTGCTCTCGACCGGCGGTCCAGGGTCACGTTTTCAGGCGAAGGCGATCCTCAGGTCAACGTGTGAGACAAGACCGGCCGTGAGCAGCGCATTTTGATCAGCGGTGGCACGCAACCCCGGAAACTCGAGGGACGCACGCGTTTTCGTCGGGCGGGAGGTCTCTGGCATCGGACATGCGAACGGCTCCTGAGGCAAGCGGCGGCTGAATTCGCCGCAGGAAACCATCTGGCCGTGGGTGTTTCCGCGCTCCACTTTGTGGATTGCAGGGCCCCGGCCCCGGAGTCGGAATACAGAAGCCGAAGCCACGAGGAGCAGAAATCAGGCGCGTCCTGACTGCCGCTCGATGGCTCGCAACACGCAATTCATCCGCCGCGAGCAGGTGAATTGCCAGGCGTGTTAGCCGGTATTCGAGGAAACGCGCACCCCCTTACCCATGTGCATCGTGAAGAGCAGTCAGTGTTGATCAGGAAACTTTACGCGCACGTTTTCAGCAAACCTTACAGTCACCGAACTCGACGGCGGTGCCTCACGGACTTTGTGAGCCCAAAACACCGTGGACAGACGGCTCGGCATGCCGCCTTCCAAGCAGCTTGCCATTTTGCGGCCAGCCGCCGTCAATGCATCCACCGTGGCTTGCGTGCCGCCGTCGCGCAATTCGAAATGCGCCCGGATGTGACCGGTCCGCTGAAGCGCTTGTAACATCGCCACGCGCTTCGGGTCAGTCTCCACTGCGGGCAGCGGCACTTGGGCCAGCTGAGACAGAAAGGTGCTAAGTGTGTTCACGTATTCTCCTCTACTTGTTGAGGAGTGCGAAGGCAAACCGGGTGCCGCGTCCGCGTTGTACATCGCAAGCGAGGCGGGCCGCGCCGCCGTCAGACCCCCTCCCCTGCCCAGAAGAGGAAGTCAGCTTGCAAGGCTCGGCCGCGGCGCCCGAAAGACCGTCGGTACGGTCCGATCGCATGTCGAAGCCGTTGTCCGTCCGCCGATGATTCCACGCAGACCGAGATCTCTGCTGCGGTGAGTTGCGAGCCCTGCGACCGGAAAGGGGCGGCCCGGTCCTGGGCGGAGGAGCTATGAGAAGTTGAAGGTCCTAAGGCAGCGAGTCTTCTTGCGTCTTGGGGGGCGAGAAAAAGCAACGGCCGCACATGCCTGGTGCGCCCGCGTCCAGGACTCTGCGGCATCTGGTTTGCTTGGCAAGCGTCTATGCACCTCCTCGAGAAGAATCGGTTCCGGTCATGATTACTATAGCTGCTTGGTTCGTTCGACCGCAATGCGCGCTGCATCATTGCTCACCATTGCATTTGCTGGAGGCAGAGCCGGAACTCGTGGTCGATGCGCGCGCCGTGAACACTGCCCGCCAGGCGTATAGCGCGCCCGAGCCGGGCGCTCCTTGCCTGCGTAACGTGCAGCCATGAAGGTACTGCTTCGCCTTTACTCTGCGGCGCACGCAGTAGTCGCAGCGCTCTTCGGCGCAGCGGCTTTGATGCTGATTGCGGTCGCGACAAGGGTCGGATCTTCAGCCTTTGCGGATGGGCTTGACCCGCACGCGGCAGAGATCCTCATTGAGGCCGTGGGTCTTCTTGCTGCGGCGGTCGTTGCACTGCAGATCTCGCAGACCATTGCAGAGGAAGAAGTTGTTCGAGACGCACACATCAGTGCGCCTACGCGCGTGCGAAGGTTCCTGTCCCGCTTTCTGGTTGTGATCGTCGTGGCCGTGGCGGTCGAAGCGCTGGTGAATCGCCCCGGGATTGAACTGACCCCCAGAAGTTGGACATTGTGATCCTGCCGATCAGGCGGTGTTTCTCGTCCGATATTGCACCGGGCTGAGCCCCTGCAATCGCAGCTTGATGCGCTCGTGGTTGTAGTAGTGGATGTAATCATTGACGCCCGCCTCGAGCTCATCAAGGCTGCCAAGCGTTTCAAGGCGGAAGTACTCGGACTTGAGGGTGCCGAAGAAGCTTTCGATTACCGCATTGTCAAAGCAATTGCCTCTGCGGCTCATGCTTTGCGTTACCCCGTGATGCGCAAGCATCGCCCGATACGGCTGCATCTTGTAGTGCCAGCCCTGGTCCGAATGCACGGTTAGTCCGACGATGTGTTTTGCCCGCATAAGTGCCGTATCCAACGTACCGGAGACCAGGTCGAAGATAGGGCGCCTCGCCATGCGGTGCGCAATGATCTCGCCGTTGTACAAGTCCATGCAGGCCGATAGATAGAGCTTCTGCCCCTTCACGTTAAACCCGGTGATGTCGGTTGCCCATTTCTCATTGGGAGCCTTTGCGCAGAAATCACGTTTCAGGACGTTTGGCACATGCGCGTCGGTGATTCCTGGGACGTACCGAGAGCGCTTCTTCGCACGAATCAGTGCGCGCAGTCCCATTTCCTGCATGAGGCGCTGGACGCACTTGTGGTTGACGGACACGCCCAGAGAATTGTGCAGCGCCGCTGTGATTCTTCGGTAGCCGTAGCGGCCTTTGTGTTCATCGTAAACGGCGCGAACCTTTGCCTCCAAGCCGCTTGGCTCGGCACGCTGGATCGCCTTGCACTGGTAGTAGAAAGTGCTGCGCGC
>JAQGMP010000192.1 GCA_028292285.1 Variovorax sp.
ACGCGGCGACCTGTCGATCGTCGCCGAAGCGATCGACGCCTGGCGCACGCGGGACACCGAGCGGCTCACCGACCTCAACGCCTGGGTGCTGCAGACCCGCGAGACCGCCGAGTTCCGCTTGCAGACCGAGCAGATGGGCCGTTCGTTCGTCGAATGGCTTAAGCTGCACCACGACGACGTGATCGCTTTGTTCGACAAGATGCCGGTGACCTACCCGGTCGCGTTCGCCTTTGCCGCATCGCGCACGGAGGCAACGGTGCGCGACGCCTGCCTCGCCTTCGCGTTCGGCTGGGCCGAGAACATGACGGGCGCGGCCGTCAAGTGCGTGCCGCTCGGCCAGAGCGCCGGGCAACGCATGCTGGGCCGGCTGGCCGCGGAAATCCCGCATGCAGTCGACCATGCCATCGCACTCGGCGACGGCGATCGCCAGGCCTTCTCTCCCATGCTCGCCGTGCTGTCCGCACGGCACGAAGCCCAGTATTCACGCCTCTTTCGAAGCTAAGGTTCACGCCATGTCATCCGCCCTGCACCACATTCCGAACCGCACCAAGAAACTGCCGCCGCTGCGCGTGGGCATCGGTGGCCCGGTCGGCTCCGGCAAGACGACGCTGCTCGAAATGCTGTGCAAGGCGATGCGCGACAAGTACGACCTGATCGCCATCACCAACGACATCTACACCAAGGAAGACCAGCGCATCCTCACGGTCGCCGGCGCGCTGCCGGCCGAACGCATCATGGGCGTCGAGACGGGCGGCTGCCCGCACACCGCGATCCGCGAAGACGCGTCGATCAACCTCGAGGCCATCGACCGCATGCTGGGCGATTTTCCGGACGCCGACGTGGTGTTCATCGAGAGTGGCGGCGACAACCTTGCCGCGACTTTCAGCCCCGAGCTGAGCGACCTCACGATCTACGTGATCGACGTCGCGGCCGGCGAAAAGATCCCGCGCAAGGGCGGCCCCGGCATCACCAAGAGCGACCTCTTCGTCATCAACAAGACCGATCTCGCGCCGTACGTCGGCGCCAGTCTCGAAGTGATGGAAGCCGACACCAAGCGCATGCGCAAACAGCGGCCGTACGTCATGACCAACCTCAAGACCCAGACCGGGCTGGCCGACGTGGTGGCCTTCATCGAAGAGCGGGGCATGCTGGCCGAAGCCTGAGCGTCGGGTAACGTCATAACGCCACATCGGCTCAGAACCGCATCTGCGCCGTCACTCGCACGGTGCGCGGTTCGCCCGGATGAAAGTGCACGTCGCTCACCGGTGCCGCCTCGCCGCGCAGGCGCGATGCGTAGTAGTACTCGATGTCGTTGACCTTGCGATTCAGCAGATTGAAGATGTCCAGCGTCAGGTCGACCTTCGGCGTCAGCTTGCGGCTCAGCCGCAGGTTGGTGAGCAAGGTGCTCTTGGCGCGTACCGTGTTGTCTTCGATCAACGGGCGTGCGCCGAGGTAGCGCCACTGCAGGCTGGCCGACCAGCCGGCCACATCGCGCACCGTGGCCGCGATCGAGGCGACCCGCTCTACCGCACCGGGAATGCGATCGCCGATCGGGTCGTAGTCCGTGAAGCGCGCGTGCGTCCAGGCCAAGTCGGCGTCGAACAAAAGCCACGGCATCGGGATCCAGCGATTGCTCCATTCGACGCCGCGCCGACGACTGGGCCGATTGGCTTCGGTGGTGCCGGCATCGCCCACATAAACGAGCTCCGATTGGGCGGAGAGCGTCCACAGCGCCAGCGAGCTTTGCAGCCCCGGAACGATCTCGGTGCGCGCGCCGAGCTCCCAGCCACGCGTGCCGACCAGGCCCGGCACCGGCATCACCGGGTCGCCCGACTTCGGGTCGATTCGCGTGGTCGTGCCGCGCGCATCGTTGCTGTGAAAGCCGTCGCCGGCGTTCACGAAAAATTCGGTCTGCGCCCACGGACCGAACACCGCCGACAGCTTGGGTGAGACACGGCTCGCCGTCGTCTTGCCGCTGTTCTCGGGAAGCGAGCTCGCGACGTTGAAGCGGTACGCATCGCCGCGCAAGCCGGCCACGGTGCGAAACCACGGCAGCCATTCGGTCTGGTTCTCGACATGGATGCCGACGCTGCCTTCGCGCACCGCATCTTCCCGCGTGGTGCCGATGCGCTCCTGCGCAACGGTGTGATACAGGCCGAGGTCGACGCGGTCTTGCCGCAGCTGCACGCCGACCTCGGTGCGCGAATCGAAGCTGCCCAACTTGTGGCGCCAGCTGCGCGACGCCGCACCGCCGATCACCGTGCGGCTGTCGCGCTGCTCGAACTGGTCGCCGTTGACCGGGTCATCCAGGAAGTAGGTGAAGTTCGAGAACAGCGAGAGCCGGTAGCGCAGCGCGTACATGGAAATGGAGGTGTCGCCGTCGGGCCCGCGGTCGTGCCACTCGCCCGACAGGCTGTAGCGCGACGTGCGGCCGCCGTCGGTCGGGTCGATGGCATCGAAGCGGCCGATCTGGCCGGACTCGACCGCACGCAGCGGCACCTGGTCGGTCGAGCGCCAGTGCGCGTCGTAGCCCTGCAAGGTCGCGGACCAGCCGCGCGCTGCGCTGCCGTCCGACAGCTTCAAAAGGCCGTTCAGTTTGCGCAAACCTTCAGGCACCGTCCAGGGTCCGTTCTGCTCTTGCGCCTCGAAGGCACCGAGCAGCGTCTGGCCCGAACTCAGCGTGGTCGAGCCGGCCAGCAACGCGCGACGGTAGCCGCGTTCGCCCAGCGTGATCTGCGCCAGCGGCTCGGGCAACGCCAGGCTGTAGCCGATGTCGGCCGAACCAGCCGAAGAGAAGTCGCCGTTGCGCGCGAAGTAAGGGCCTTTGCGGTAGTCGATGCGGCTGACCAGTTCGGGGATCAGAAAGTTGAGATCGGTGTAGCCCTGTCCGTGCGCATGCGTCGGCATGTTGACCGGAATGCCATCGACGCTGGTCGCGAAGTCGGTGCCGTGATCGAGGTTGTAGCCGCGCAAGAAGTACTGGTTGGCCTTGCCGTCGCCAGAGTGCTGCGTGACGATCATTCCGGGAATGAACTCGAGCACCTCGGCGGGCCGAAGTGCGGGCCGGCTCTTCAGCAGCTCTTTGGAGATGGTGCCGGCCGACGCCGCATCGGACGTACCGACCGCATTGTCGTAGTGGCCCTCCACCGTGACCGCGCTCAGCGTATCGACGTCGAGTGCCGCCAGCTCCGATTGCGCGAGGGCAATCCCCGAGTGCGCCGCTGCCAGTCCCACCAGCATCCAGGCCGCTGTGCGCATGCGTGGCTCCGTTCCAGTCGTCGTTGTCGTGACCTACATACGCGGCCGGGCCGCGAACGGATGCATGCGGCGCCGCGGGAATTTACTTTGAATCCGATGTGAACTT
>JAQGMP010000206.1 GCA_028292285.1 Variovorax sp.
CTGGGCTTCGAGGTGCGGACCCGGCTGCGCCTGACCTCGATGCGAAAAGTCGCCAATCCAGCGCTCAAAGCCGACGGTTCCGTCGCCGAATCCTGAGCGCCACATGATCGATTCGGTCTTCGCAGAGCTGAGTTTCTGGGCGATGGTCGCCCTGTCGGTCATCCTGCCCGTGGCGATCTACGGCGTGCTCTTCGCGAAGCCGAGCATTTCGCGCTACACGGTGCTGGCGCTGGGCCTGACGCTGGTCGCGATCGCCGGGTTCGATGTCTACTTTCTGCAGCACATGCAAACGGTGGCGCGCACCACGCCGTCGCTGGTCGACGATGCCGTTTTCGATTCTGAAGTGTCGTTCGCGCTCTACCTTTTTCCCCTGATGTTCGGCGGCATCGGAGTCAACCTGATCTCGCATCTTTTGATCAGCCACCTGGTAGGCGCCGAGCGGCGCTTTGCCAAGGAGCATCCCGACGACCGGTGACATGACCCGGCAGGTAATTGCCGCGCTGGCGCTGCTCGCGGCGGCGCTGTTCCAGAAGCTGTTGCGCGCGCAGGCGCCTAGCCCAGTTCGACCATCACCGGTTGGTGGTCCGACGCGCGCGTGACGCCGTCGACCTCGATGCGGCGCACCCGCGCGGCAAGCCCGTCGCTGACGAAGACGAAGTCGCAGGCGACAGGGTCGGGGCCGTAGGTCCGGTCGAATAGGCGAAAGGTCGGTTCGTGCGGAACTGCGCCGTGCACGAGAGGCCAGGCGTCGAGCAAGGCGTTGTCCGGCGCCGCCGGGTTCGACTGAAACGGCGTTTGCATCACCGCGTATTCAGGCTCGCTCGCCGCCAGATTGAAGTCGCCGCAGAGGATCGCGTGCGGCGTATGCGTCTTGGTCTGAAAGGGCGAGCCGCTGTGGTCTTCCAACGGCGGCGCGGCCGCCTGCGCGCAAGCGTCGATGTGCAGTTGCCGTAAGGCTTGGGCCTGCGCCATGCGCTGTACTTTGGAGTAGTACTCGAGGTGCGTCGTCATCACGCGCACCGGCCCGAGTGCAGCATCGTGGACGGTCACGGCCGTGCACATGCGCGGCATGCTGCGCACACCGGCGTCGGCGGGCCAGGGCAGGGCGTGGTGCTGCACTTGCGCCACCGGCAAGCGCGTGGCGATGAGGTTGCCGAAGCGCTGGCGTTTGCCGTCGGGGGCGAACTCGTCGACCGCGGCACCGAAGAAGATCCGGAACCCCGGCAACAGCGCCTGCAGCTGGGCTGGCTGGTCACCCGGCTGGCCCGGCATGCTCTCGAAGCCTTGCGCGATTTCCTGAAGGCAGAGCACGTCGAAGTCCGCCATGGCGCGGGCGCCGTCGACGATGCGCGCCACGTCGACCACATCATCGAGTCCGCGGCACCACTGCGTGTTCCACGTCACCAGTTTCATTTCACCAGTTTCATTTGATGCCCGCCCGCATGAAGCTCTGGACGAACTGCCGCTGGAACAGCAGAAAGGCGACCAGCAGCGGCGCCGACGTCATCAGCGTGGCGGCGGTGATGATCGACCAGTCGACGCCCTGATCGACTGAAGAAAACACCTGCAGCCCGACGGTGAGCGGCCGCGCATTGACGCTGTTGGTCACGATCAGCGGCCAGAGAAAGTTGTTCCAGTGAAAGCTGACCGACACCAGCGCGAAGGCCGTGTACACCGGCTTGGCGAGCGGCACGTAGACGCGCCACAACATCTGCATCGCACTGGCGCCTTCGACACGCGCGGCATCGTCCAGCTCCTTCGGGATGCCCATGAAAGTCTGGCGCAGCAGAAAGATCGCGAAGGCCGATGCGAAGTAGGGCAGGCCGATGGCGAGCAGCGTGTCGACCAGGCCGAGCCGGGCCATCGTCTTGTAGTTTTCGACGACCAGGATGTCGGGCATGACCATCAACTGCACGAGCACCAATGCAAAGGCGATGTTGCGGCCCTTGAACTCGTAGCGCGCGAACGCGTAGGCGGCGAGGGTGCCGAGCACCAGTTGCACGACCAGAATCATCGCGACCAGCAGCGTCGTGTTGAGGAAGTAGCGCGCGAACGGTGCCGCCGCCCAGGCGCGGCGAAAGTTGTCGAGCGTGAGCGGCGCCGTGAGGCTGAAGCGCGTCGAGAACTCCGGCGCATGAAAGGCAGTCCATACCGCGTAGGCCAGCGGCAAGATCCACAGCAGCGCCAGCAGCCAGGCGGCGACGGTGTCGAGCCGGCCGGGGGCGTTGTACGCAAGTCTTTGCGATGGCGCGCGCGCGGTCATTTGTAGTGCACCCGCCGGTCGAGCACGAAGAACTGGAACAGCGCGATGCCCGCAAGCACGACCACCAGCACCACGGTGATGGCCGACGCATACGCCGTATCCCAGTAGCTGAAGCCCACTTCGTACAGGTGATAGAGCAGCAACGTCGACGCGTTGTCCGGGCCGCCGCGGGTGAGCACGAACAAATGGTCGACCATGCGAAACGCGTTGATGAAAGCATTGACCAGCACGAACAGCGTGGTGGGCATCAGTAGCGGCCACTGCACCCGC
>JAQGMP010000217.1 GCA_028292285.1 Variovorax sp.
ACCGGTTCGAGCACGTGGATCATGCGGCTCGCCAGCATGTCCTTCGTCTTCGCGCCGTAGGCGACCATGTGCGGCGCGACGGCGTGGGCCTGCAATGCGGCCAGGCTTTCCCACTTCTCGATCACCACGAAAGTGTCGGGTCCGAAGGTGGCCTTCGACGCCGGCATGTCCGCCGCGTCGATGGTCGCGCCGTATTCGATGCAGCCGGCTTCGGCCAGCACGGCAGGACGGTTGGCGGCGGCGAGTTCGAGCACTTGCGCGCGCAGGCCGGGCTTGGTGACGATGATGGCGACGACGTTGATCATGTGGAAGAGTCTCCGATGCAGTGGTTGTTGAAGGACGATTGCGGGTTGTCGCATGTTTGTTGCGAGCGTCGAATCTAAAAGAAAACCCGCTGCCGCGCCCGACCTCCCCCGGCCGCACCAACCGTAAGATCGCCGTTCGATGCCGCCGCCGAACTCCTCCACCGCCCCGCCGCCCCGCCGCAAACTGACGAGCCGCGACGTCGCCCGGTTGGCGGGCGTTTCGCAAGCCACCGTCTCGCGCGTCTTGCAGGACTCGCCGCTGGTTCAGCCGGCCACGCGCAAGGCGGTGCTCGATGTCATCGCGCAATCGGGCTACGCGCCCAACGCGGCGGCGCGGTCGATGCGCACGCGGCGCACCAACATCATCGCGCTGGTCGTTGCCAATCTGGCGGTCAATCCGCTGTACCCGGCCATGCTGCAATTGCTCTCGGCGGCGCTGCGCAAGCGGGGCCTTTCGGCATCGGTGTGGGAAGAAGAAGACTTCGGCGAAGACACCATGCGGGTGATGGTCGAAAGCGGCGTCGATGGCGTCATCGCGACGACGGCGGTCAATGCGACATTGCCGTTCTGGCTGCGCATCGCCGAACGCGTGCCGCTGGTGCTCGTGCACCGCACCGTGGCGTCCGATGCCATCGACCAGTTCTCCAGCGACAACCTCGGCAGCGGCGCCGCTGTCGCGCGCTACTTCGCTGAAAACGGACGGCGAAACATCGGTCTCATCACCGGCCACAACCTGCCCAACACGCTGGGCGAGCGGGAGGCCGGCTTCGTGAGCGAGCTCGGCCGGCACGGGATCGAAGTGGATGAGCGCGCGATCGCACGGGTGCCGTCTTTTTCGTACGGCACCGGCGCGGACGCGGCGCGTGAGATCGTCATGAATGGCGAAAAAACCGCCGAAGTCGATGCGATCTTTTGCGTCAACGACATCGTTGCCGTGGGCGCCCTCGACGGCGTGCGATCGATGGGCCGCACGGTGCCCGACGACGTCTGGGTCGTGGGCCACGACGACATCCCGATGGCGGGCTGGAGCTGCATCAATCTGACGACCGTGGCGCAGTCGCGGGCGGCCATGGTCGAGGCCGCCGTTGCGCGCTTGTGCGCGCGGCTGGCGTCACCTGCGCTGCAGGCCGAGAGCGTCGTACTGCCCTACCAGATCGTGCACCGCGGCACGGCGGGGTAATTACCGCACCGCACCGCCGCGCCACGGTGCGACATCGCACCGGGTCTGGCAACAGCGTCCTCAGTCCAGCACGATGTTGTTGTCGTGGGCGACCTTGCCCCACTTCGCGACTTCGTTCTTCAGGTAGATCGCGAACTCTTCGGGCGTCGAGCCCTGGATGTCGGCGCCCATCGACGACAGCTTGGACGCGATGTCGGGCATCTTCAGGATGCGGACGATCTCGCTGTTGAGCTTGGCGACGATTTCCGGCGGCAGCCCGGCCGGGCCCATCACGCCGCCCCACGACACCGCCTCGAAACCGGGGATGCCGCTCTCGGCCACGGTCGGCAGGTCGGGCATGGCCGGCGTGCGCTTGGCGCTCGTCACCGCGATCGGGCGCAGCAGGCCGGCCTTGATCTGCGGCATGCCGCCGATCAACGTCGGGAAGATCACGGAGACATTGCCGGCAATGGCGTCCTGCAAGCCCGGCGCATCGCCTTTGTAGGGCACGTGAATCATCTTGAAGTCGGCCATCGACTTCATCATTTCGCCCGCGAGGTGGTTAGCCGATCCGTTGCCGGCCGATGCATAGGTCAGCTTCTCCGGATGGGCCTTGCCGTAGGCCACCAGTTCCTTCATGTTGCGCACCGGCATCGAGGGCGCGACCAGCACCACCAGCGGCACGACCGAGGTCAGCGTGATGGGCGTGAAGTCCTTGATGGCGTCGTAAGGCAGCTTGCGATAGATGGCCGGGTTGATGGCGTTCGGGCCGAGATTGGCCATCAGGATGGTGTAGCCGTCGGGTGCCGACTTGGCCACGTTCTCCAGCGCGATGAGTCCGTTGGCGCCGGGCCGGTTCTCGACCACGAACGATTGCCCGAGCGATTCGGTGAGCTTGACGCTGAGCAGCCGCGCCGTGACGTCCGACGCACCGCCGGGCGGGTACGGCACGACGAAGCGGATCGGCTGGCGCGTCGGCCATGCCTGCGCCAGTGCGGCGGCCGAGAGTAAAAGCGACGCCGCGCAAACGCCGGCAGCGCGCAACACGACACGCGAAAGGTAAGAAGATTTCATGGAATGTTCAGGGCGAAGGTGAGCGTGCGGGCGAGCAGGCTGAAGCGAGGCGATCAGGCCGGCAGCGGCAGATCGAGCGTGGTCGTGCGGCGCAGTTCACGACGGTATTTCTTGTCGTCGAACGGCCGCGCGCGATGCATCGTGGTGCGGTTGTCCCAGATGACGAAGTCGTGCTCGCGCCATGCATGCCGGTAGATGAATTGCGGTTGTGTCGCGTGCTCGCTCAGGTCGCGCAGCAGCAGCCGGCCTTCGGGCACGGGCATGCCGACGATGTGCGCGGCATGCGACGCCAGGTAGAGCGAGCGGCGCCCGGTGCGCGGCAGCGTGCGCACCAGCGGATGCACCGCGCCTTTCAGCTTTTCTTTCTCTTCCGGCGAAAACTCGAAGCCCATCACTTCGCGCGAATAGGCGATCGAGTGAAACACCTGCAAGCCTTCGAGTGCGGCTTTGCCCTCGGCGCTCAGCGCGTCGTAGGCCGCACGCATGTCGGCGAACTCGGTGTCGGCGCTCACCGGCGGCACGACGTGGGCCGACAGCATCGAATAGCGGCCGGCCGGATTCTCGAACGACGCATCGGTGTGCCAGAGGCGGTTGCTGACGGTGCTCATGCGGCGCCGGTCGTCGGCGGCCAGAATTTCGCCATCGGCGCCGACATTCGAAATATCGGTCAGGGCTTCGTTGCCGAAGCGGTTCTTGCCCAGCACCGCAACCGATGTCTTGCTGTGCAGCGTGCCATCGAAACGCTCGGCGAACTGCAGCTGTTCGTCGTTGTCGAGAGGCTGGTCGCGAAACACCAGCACGGCGTGCTCGTCCATGCCGGCGCGCAGCTGGGCAAGGACCGCAGGATCGGCGAGGCCGCGCAGCGTGACACCGGTCACCTCTGCGCCGAGGACCGTGGGAAATTTTTGAATATGGAGAGTCATGGAAGGCATTTCGAGCACGGAAGTCGCAAAATGAATACGTACTCATTTTGCCACCCGACACGCTTCGGCACATTGGTGGATTCCCCAGCCGATTCTTTCCGACACCGGGTGCTCTTGCCGGGGCACTTCGTGCAGCAGTTCCGCCGTGCCGGCGTGGTGCTCCCCGAGAATCGAGCCGCTTGGCGATCGACCACAGGTCGCAGGGAGAGCACAAAAAATGAAACCGAACATGCCGCACGCCGGTTCTGGCGCGCTGACCAAACCTTTGCGCCGGCCGACCTGGCGATCCACCCTCACCGGCATCCTGATCGGCCTCTTGATCGCGCAGGTCTTCATGGTGAAGTGGCTGGCGCAATCGCAGGTCGATTCCGCGCAAGAGCGCAACTTGGCCGAAGCGGCGGCGCGGGTCGCGCAGGCCCGCTGCCTGGAGACCGCATCGCCCCGGACCCGGGACGCCTGCCGCGTCGTCGCCGCACGCTGATCGGCAGGAGCGTGGGCAGGAGCGCGGGCAGGCGCATCGGCATGAAGGCGGCCCTCGCACGGCCCCTATCATCCCGCCATGTTTTCGCTGCCCCGCACCGCCACCGCGCCGTTTTGCCCCTCTGAAGTCAAAGGCAGCGTCGCCGTCGATCCGGGGCTGCCGTTCTTCAGGAAGCTGCTGCGCTACGCCGGTCCGGGCCTGCTGGTGTCGGTCGGCTACATGGACCCCGGCAACTGGGCGACCGACATCGAGGCCGGCTCCAGGTTCGGCTACGGCCTGCTCTTCGTCGTGCTGCTCGCGAGCCTGGCGGCGATGCTGCTGCAGACGCTGTGCGTGCGGCTCGGCGTGGTCGCACAGAAAGACCTGGCACGCGCCTGCCGCGAGCGCTACTCGCCCGGCGTCAACCGCTTTTTGTGGCTCGGCGCCGAACTCGCCATCGTCGCCTGCGACCTGGCCGAAGTGCTCGGCAGCGCGCTGGCACTGCATCTGTTGTTCGGCGTGTCGATCCCGGTCGGCATCGCGATCACCGCCTTCGACACGTTGCTGGTGCTCGGCCTGCAAGGCGCAGGGTTTCGCCGTGTCGAAGCCATCGTGCTCGGGCTGGTCGTCACCATCGCCGGCTGCTTCGCGGTCGAACTGGCGATGTCGCAGCCCAACTGGTTCGGCGTGGCGATAGGCTTCGTTCCGAGCTTCGAGCGGTTGCAGCAACCGGGCGCGCTGTACCTGGCGATCGGCATCGTCGGCGCCACGGTCATGCCGCACAACCTGTATCTGCATTCGTCGATCGTGCAGACGCGGCTCGCGGCGCGGACCGAGGCCGGCCGGCGCGAGGCGGTGCGCTTTTGCACCATCGATGCGGTGGTGTCGCTGTCGCTGGCGCTGCTGGTCAACGCGGCCATCATGGTGCTGGCGGCCAGCGCCTTCAACAGCAGCGGGCACCGCGAAGTGAGCGACATCGGCGATGCCTACCGGCTGATCGAGCCGATCGTCGGCAGCGCACTGGCGGCGACGCTGTTCGGCATCGCGCTGCTGGCGTCGGGCCAGAGCTCGACCTTCACCGGCACCATCGCCGGCCAGATCATCATGGAAGGCTTTCTCGACC
>JAQGMP010000221.1 GCA_028292285.1 Variovorax sp.
AGCTTGGTGCCCACTTCGGGCGTGCGCACCGCGGTGGGGAAAGAAAGAACAGTGCTCATAGTTCGTAGTCTTGCTGATGGCCCGACAGGGCCTTGGCGATGAGGTTGCGATCGAGCCGGTCGCTCAGCAACTCGGCGAATTTGAAGACGAAGTTGCGCATGTAGGCGCTGCGTTTGAAGGCAACCCGCGCGATGTTGGTGCCGAAGATGTGGCCCATCGGCTTGACCACGAGATCGGCATTGGTGTCGTCGCGCACGGCCATTTCGGCCACGATGCCGACACCCAGGCCAAGGCGCACATAGGTCTTGATGACGTCGGAGTCGATGGCTTCGAGGGCGATGCGCGGCGTCAGTTTCTTTTGCGCGAAGGCAGCGTCGATGCGTGTGCGGCCGGTGAACGACGGGTGGTACGTGATGAGCGGCTCGGTCGCAAGATCTTCGAGCGACACGCGCTCCCTGGCGGCCAGCGGATGGTCCTTCGGCAGCACCAGCACGTGCTGCCACTCGTAGCATGGCAACGTCACGAGTTCGTTGTAGTCGGACAGCGATTCGGTCGCGATGCCGATCTCGGCAATCTCGTCGATGACCATGCGCGCCACCTGATCGGGCGAGCCCTGGTGCAGGCTCACGTTCACCTTGGGGTAGGCCTCGCGCAGCCTGGCGACCGGCACCGGCAGCACATAGCGCGCTTGCGTGTGCGTGGTGGCGATCGACAGCGTGCCGCTGTCTTCGGCGCTGAACTGCTCGCCGATGCGCTTCAGGTTACCGACCTCGCGCATGATCAATTCGATGCTGGCCAGCACATGCTGGCCGGGCTCGGTTACGCGCTTGAGTCGCTTGCCGTGGCGCGCGAATATTTCGACACCGAGCTCTTCTTCGAGCTCGATGATGGCTTTGGAGACGCCGGGCTGCGAGGTGTGCAGGGCCTTGGCGGCTTCTGTCAGGTTCAGGTTGCGCCGCACGGCTTCCTGGACGAACTTGAACTGGTGGAGATTCATAACAAATTCCGTCTTATTGTCGGATTTATTATGCCTTCTGCATCTATGGACCGTGCTGAAAGGTCAGCCCCGAAGGGCAATTTGGGCCAGCAGTTCGATCACGCGAGCGTCTTCACCCACCGCCGTCTGCAACGAAAACGCGACGCCCGGATGCGCCGCGCGCAGTCCGTCGACAAGGCCCGGCAGGTCCTCTCGCACGTGTTTGCCGATGCCCAGAAAGAGCGGAACGATGCGCACCGCGCTGACGCCTTTGGCGACGAGCCCTGCGGCTGCGACGGGCAAACCCGGCGCCATCAATTCGAGATAGGCGCAAACGACCGGTGCAGCGGGTGCAAGTTCAACAAGGCGGCGCGCAATGGCTTCGACCGGCTCGCGCCAGCGTGCGTCCCGCGAGCCGTGCGCGAACAGCACGATGCCTGTCAGGGCGTCGGTGTTATCGCCGCGGGCGTCGGGCATCGCTAGCGCCTCAGCACCAGCCAGGTAAATGCCGCCAACGACATCACCGAATAGATCAGTCCCGGCGCCGCCGCGGTGATCCAGGGCCACCAGTTGCTCAGGTTGCCGAGGTAGCCAAAAACGTTGTTCAGCATGAAGAAGCTGATGCCGATCATCACGCCACCGAACACGTAGCTGGTGATGCCGGTCTGACGGAAGTGCAGGTAGGCGAAGGGCAACGCGAGCACCACCATCACCAGGCACGAGAGCGGATAGAACACCTTGCGCCAGAACTCGATCTCGTAGCGTTGCGCGGTTTGTCCATTGGCATCGAGATGCCGGATGTATTCGAAAAGATCGATCGTCGCCATGCGCTCGGGCTTGAGCAACGCCACCGACACCATCTCGTTGGTGAGCGTCGTCGGCCAGTGCAGTTCGGGCATCTGGACGGTGCCGATGCGGCCCTTGTCGACGGCGTTCCGGGTGTCGTAATCCTGCTGCTCGACGTTGGTCAGAACCCATTCCTTGCCGACGACGCGGGCGGAGCCGGCCGATATTTGTTTGGCAATGAAACCGTCGGCATCGAATTCGAAGATGCGCGGATTGCTCAAGCTGCCGTCACGCCGGATCGACGCCACGTTGACGGCATACGACTTGTCGTCGCGCCGTTCTTTGAGCCAGGCGCCGGTGATGCCGGCCGTCGCGATGTAGCCCTGATACCGTGCCTTCAAGAGCTGCGCCGTGCTGCCCGAAAACGGAGCAACGTAGTCGCCGACGGCAAAGGTCAGTACCACGAAGCCCAGGCCCAGTACGAGCAGGGTGCGCAGGGCGCGCCAAGGCCCGAGTCCGCTGGTTCGAAGGATCGTGTATTCGGAGCTTTGGGCCAGCCGTGCCATGACGAAAATCGTGCCGATCAGGACCGAGATCGGCAGCAACTCGTACAAATGGCCCGGGACTTGAAGAGCCACGAACAGAAGCGCCTGCGGCAAGCCGTAGCCCAGGCCCGTTTTGCCCAGACCCGACAGCTCGTCGACGAAGTCGAAGAAAAAGAACAGGCTCAGAAAGCCGAGGGTGACGAAGGCCACGGCCTTCAGCACCTCGATGTAGATCAGGCGGCGAATTGTTTTCACGTGGGCGAAGGCGCGGAGGATGGTGCAGGAGAGCGTCGGAACGGGCCCCTGAAGCTCCAGTTCTGGTGGCGCGCCGACAGCCAGATCAGGCTGATGGCGAGCACGCCGCCGTGCAGGGCCACCATGAAGCCGCCGAAGCTGTAGCGCCCGGAAGACACCCAGCCCTGGCCGAGGTTGATGAGGTTGTAGTACACGACGAACGAGAACAGCGCGAATAGCAGGTTGCCGCTGCGGCCGACCCGCGGATTCACGCTGGAAAGCGTCAACGCCAGCAGCACGAAATTCGCACCCGCCAAGAGCATGCCGATGCGCCAGCCGAGCTCACCCATGTTGTCCGGCGTGGGCTTTGCCAGCAGCATCAGCGTGGGACGCGAGCGCGCGGGCGCGTCGTCGGCGGAGTCCGAGGCGTTGTCGCCGGTCTTGGCGCCGTAGGTTTTGAACTCGCTGATCTTCAGACCCGACTTGTCGAGCGGCCGCTCGACGCGCTGTCCGCTTTCAAGCATCAGAAAGCGTGCCTTGTCGATGTCTTCCATGTGGCCGCTGCGCGCCGACGTGACGATCTGGCGGTTGCGCTCGACCGACGAAATGAACACGTTCGACGCGGTGTTGGCGTTGGGCGTGTCCTTGTCGATAAAGAACACCCGCATGCGGCCCGACGACTCGACGAATTCCCCGGGCGATACCCGCTCGATGTCGCTGCGGCGTTCGTACTGCGCACGCATGCCTTGCGTTTGCGAATTGGCCCACGGCCAGCCGACGAGCGCGAGCGCCAGGATGAGCAGCAGCACCGGCCAGGCGAAGCTGAACAGCGGCTTGACGAAATCGGCGAGGCCGCGGCCGCTCGAAAACCAGATCACCATTTCGCTGTCGCGGTACATGCGCGACAACGTGCCGACGATCGACACGAAAAGGCTCAGGCTCAGGATGGTGGGCAGGTAGCCGAGCACGGTGTAGCTCATCACGAGGAACACCTCGGACGGATTGACGCTGCCCTTGGCTGCCAGTCCGAGCGTGCGGATCAGCATCATGGTCATCACGATGGTGACCAGCACCACGAGTGTCGCGCCGAAGCTGCGCGACAACTCTCTGCGTAGGGAGGAATGGAATAACATCGTCGAGGGAAAAAAAGGATTATGGACTTCCAACTCAAGACCCTCACCAGCAGCCTGGCTGCCTCCGAAAAAGCCGACGCGCTTGTCTTCCTCGTCCCCGAGGGTGCCATTGCGGACAACGATGCGTTGTCGGCCATCGCGGCCGCCGCGCGACTCGCCGGCGACTTGCCCGACAAGGCGGGCAAGGTATTGAGCCTCTATCACCCGGTCGGCATTGCCGCGCCGCGTGTCGTGCTCGCCTCGACCGGCAACGGGCAGCCGGCCCAGGTGCGCACCGCGGTGATCGCCGCCGTGAACGCCGCCAAGGGACCGGGCACGAAGCGGCTCGCCCTGGTCTTCGCGAAGGCGCCCGAAGCCGGTGCGCTGCACAGCGCGATGCTGGCGGCGGCCGATGCGAGCTATGTCTACACGACCACCAAATCCAAGTCCGAGCCGCGCACGCTGCGCCATCTGACGCTCGGCGTGCCGGACGCGGCGCCGCTGGCCGGCGCTTTTGCCGAAGCGACCGCGACGGTGTCGGGCATCGAGCTGGCCAAGGAGTGGGGCAACCGCCCGGCCAACCATTGCACCCCGACGATGCTCGCCGACGCCGCCAAAGAACTGGCCGACCTGCCGCGCATCAAATGCGAAGTGCTCGGCCCGAAAGAGGTCGCCAAGCTCGGCATGGGTTCTTTCGCCGCAGTGGCGCAGGGCTCGTCGGAACCGCTGCGCTTCATCGTGCTGCAGTACCACGGCGGCCCGAAAGACGAAGCGCCCGTCGTGCTGGTCGGCAAGGGCATTACCTTCGACACCGGCGGCGTGTCGCTCAAGCCGGCAGCCGAAATGGACGAGATGAAGTTCGACATGTGCGGCGCGGCGAGCGTGCTCGGCGTGTTTCGCACGCTCGGCGAACTCAAACCGGCGATCAACGTCGTCGGGCTGATTCCTTCGTGCGAGAACATGAACGACGGCAAGGCGCTGAAGCCGGGCGATGTCGTCACCAGCATGAGCGGCCAGACCATCGAGGTGCTCAATACCGACGCCGAGGGGCGGCTCATCCTGTGCGATGCGCTGACCTATGCCAAGCGCTTCAAGCCGGCCGCGGTCATCGACATCGCCACCTTGACGGGTGCCTGCGTGGTCGCGCTCGGCGGCGTGCGCAGCGGCCTGTTCTCGCCCGACGATTCGCTGGCGAAAG
>JAQGMP010000240.1 GCA_028292285.1 Variovorax sp.
GTGACCAGCCCGCAGCGCCTGCCGATGCTGCCCGACGTGCCGACGGTGGCCGAAGCCGGATTGCCGGGCTACGACTCGACCGGCTGGTTCGGCATCGTGGCGCCGGCCGGCACACCGGCGCCGATCATCGCGCGGCTCAACGCCGAGATCAACGCCGCGCTGTCCGACGAAACGCTCAAGGCCAACATGCGCAACCTCGGTGTCGAACCGGCGCCTGAAACGCCGGCCGCTTTCGACGCCTACATCCGCTCCGAAACCGCGAAATGGGCCAAGGTCATCCAGACCGCCCAGATCAAGCTCGACTGACAGCGACATGACCCAAGAAATATTGACCGCCGACGTGCTCATCGTCGGTGCCGGCCCGGTCGGCCTGACGATGGCGATGGACCTGGCCTCGCGCGGCGTGAGCGTGCTCATCGCCGAAATGCGCCGCTACGCCGAGCCGCCCAACGTGAAGTGCAACCACGTCGCCTCGCGCACGATGGAGCAGTTCCGCCGCCTCGGCGTGGCGCAAAAGCTGCGCGATGCCGGGCTGCCGGCGGACTACCCGAACGACGTGGTGTTTCGCACCGCCGTCACCGGCATCGAACTTACCCGCATCCCGATTCCGTGCCGCCGCGACCGCTACACCGAGACCGAAGGCCCCGACGCCTGGTGGCCGACCGCCGAGCCGCCGCACCGCATCAACCAGATCTACCTGGAGCCCATCCTGCTCGAACACGCCGCCGCACTGCCGGGCGTGACGCTGCTGAACCGCACGCAGGTGACGACGTTCGAACAAGGCGAGCATGGCGTGACGGCGACCGCGCTCGACCTCGACGATGGCAGCACCCGCACGCTGCGCGCCCGCTTCATGGTCGGCTGCGACGGCGGGGCCTCGCCGGTGCGAAAGCAAATCGGCGCCAAGCTCGAAGGCACGGCAGTGATCCAGCGCGTGCAGTCGACCTACATCCGCGCGCCGCAGTTGCGCGCGCTCATTCCGGGTAAGCCGGCGTGGTCTTACTACTCGATGAACCCGCGGCGCTGCGGCACCATGTTCGCGATCGACGGGCATGAAACCTGGCTGGTGCACAACCACCTCAACCCCGACGAGCCCGAGTTCGATTCGGTCGACCGCGACACCTCGATCCGCGAGATCCTCGGTGTCGGCGCCGACTTCGAATACGAAGTGATCAGCAAGGAAGACTGGATCGGCCGCCGGCTCGTCGCCGACCGCTTTCGCAACGGCCGCGTGTTCCTCGCCGGCGACGCCGCGCATTTGTGGGTGCCTTACGCCGGCTACGGCATGAACGCCGGCATTGCCGACGCCATCAACCTGTCGTGGCTGCTCGCTGCCTGCGTGCAGGGCTGGGCCGACGACCGCATCCTCGATGCCTACGAAGCCGAGCGGCAGCCGATCACCAACCAGGTGTCGCGCTTTGCGATGGACCACGCGCAAAAGATGATTCGCGCACGGCGCGCGGTGCCGGCCGACATCGAAGCGCCGGGCGCCGAAGGCGATGCGCTGCGTGCCGACATCGGCCGAGAAGCCTATGAGCTCAACGTGCAGCAGTTCTGCTGCGCTGGCCTCAACTTCGGCTATTACTACACCGGCTCGCCGGTCATCACGTACGACGACGCGACGCCGCCCGACTATTCGATGGGCAGCTTCACGCCGTCGACCGTGCCGGGCTGCCGGGCGCCGCATTTCTGGCTGGCGGACGGCCGCTCGCTGTACGACGCCTTCGGTCCGGCCTACACGCTGCTGCGCTTCGACCGCAACGTCGATGTGTCGACGCTGCAGCGCGACGCAGCCGCCGCCGGCATGCCGCTCACCGTGCTCGATGTCGATGCGCCGAACGTGCCGTCGGAATACGAACATGCGCTGGTGTTGTGCCGGGCCGACCAGCATGTGATGTGGCGCGGCAATCAGGTGCCGCAAGAAAGCGCGGCCTTCGTGGCGCGCCTGTGCGGCCGAGACACCTCGGCCAACGAGAACGCCGAAGCCAGGCCGGAGGCCGAAGCGGCACTGTAGCCATGCGGTAGCCGATACCATGGAGGGCGCGCGCCGAAGCGTGAGCATCGCGCTCATGCAGCGCCCCCTTCATGACAGAGTCGTTGCCCCCCGCCGAACTTCAACCGCCGCCCGCTGCGGCCCTGCCCGGTGCAGGTGCTGCCGGCCGCGCACCGCTGCCCGGCCGGCCGACGGTGCGTTTCATGCTGTCGAATCCCGCGCACTGCATCGCGCTGGGCTTCGGCTCCGGCCTGCCGCGCATCGCGCCCGGCACGGTCGGCACGCTGTGGGCGTGGGTCGCCTTCGTCGTCATGCAGCGATGGTTCGCGCCGTCGACCCTCGGCTGGATCATTCTGGTGTCGCTGCCGGTCGGCTGGTGGGCCTGCACCGTGACCGCGCGCAACATGCGCATCGCCGATCCGGGTTCCATTGTGTGGGACGAAGTCGTCGCCTTCTGGATCATCCTGTGGCTGATCGCGCCGGCCGGCTTGCTGGCGCAGGCCATCGCCTTCGGCCTTTTCCGCTTTTTCGACGCGGCCAAGCCCGGGCCGGTCAAGTGGGCCGATGGTTTGTTCAAGCAGCGCGGCGCGGCCGAACCCTCGTGGTGGGCCGCAGGCTTCGGCATCATCCTGGACGATCTGGTGGCCGCCTTCTGCACGCTGCTGGTGATCGCGGCATGGAAGGCCTGGTGAGCGCATGACGATCGATCCGCTGGTTCGACAGACCGCCGATCTGCTGCAGCAAAAGCGCTGGATGCTGGCCACCGCCGAGAGCTGTACCGGCGGCATGATCGCCGCGGCCTGCACCGATCTGGCCGGTTCGAGCGCATGGTTCGAGCGCGGCTTCGTCACCTATTCGAACGAGGCCAAGACCGACTTGCTGGGCGTCGACGCGGCGCTCATCGCGGCGCAGGGCGCGGTCAGCCAGGCGGTCGTCGAGGCGATGGCG
>JAQGMP010000316.1 GCA_028292285.1 Variovorax sp.
CGTTCGGGTTGTCTTGCGTCGCCTTTTTCAGCGCCTCGATGTCGTTCAGCGGCACGCGGATGAAGCCATCGACCAGCGGACCGAAACCCTTTTGCACCTTCGGATTTCCGGTGGCCGACAGCGTCGCAATGCTGCGGCCATGAAAAGCCGCCTCGTACACCACGATTTCCGGCCGCTCGATCCCTTTGTCGTGGCCGAACTTGCGGGCCAGCTTGATGGCGGCTTCGTTGGCTTCCAGGCCGGTGCTGCAGAAAAAGACATTGGTCAGGCCGGACAGTTCGCACAGCTTGGCGGCCAGTTGTTCCTGGCCCGGCACGTAGTAGTAGTTGGAGCTGTGGATGAGCTTCGAAATCTGGTCTTGCAGCGCCGGCACCAGCTCGGGATGGTTATGGCCGAGCGTGTTGACCGCGATGCCGCCCAGCCCGTCCAGATACGCCTTTCCGTTGGTATCCCAGACTCGGCAGCCCTGGCCGTGCGACAGCGCGATCGGCAGCCGACCGTAGGTGTTCATGACGTGGGGCGAGGTGGGTTGCACTGGGGCGCTCATGCGGTACTCCGGAATAAGGAAAAGGAATTCTAGGCGGCGTCACCGCATGCGACGGTGACGATTCCGCATCACAGCAATGCCCTTGGCATGGCCCGTGCTGGCCTCATGGCTAAAATCCTTGTGCACTGCAGCAACATGCTGCGGTTCACCCGATACATGGACTCTCCCGCTTCCCAAGTCGTCTTCGTTCAGGGCATCACGAGCGATGGCCGCGCGTTTCGCCCCAGCGATTGGGCGGAACGTCTGGCGGGCGTCATGAGTTCGTTTCGACCGGGTGGCGCGATACCGGGCGACCATTTGAGCTATTCGCCGTGGTGCATTCCAACCACCATCAACGGCGTCAAATGCGTGATCGTGAATCGCGAGCTCCGCGAGCACGAGGTCATGGCCTGGGACTTCGTCATGAACTTCGCCCGGGACAACGGGCTGCAGGTGGGCGATGTCTGCGGCGTGCCGGACGCCAGGAAGGCATAAAACCTGCACCGAGCACAGACATGAAAAAACCGCCCGAAGGCGGTTTTTCACTTTGCTGCAGCGCACCCCGATCAAACGGCGGACGGGAGGCCCGTCCGGGCTGTTTGCCTGACTGGTGTCAGGCGGCTGCCTTTTCAGGCGCCAGGGCGAGGTTCTTGACCTTCGTCGAGAGGCGGCTCTTGTCGCGAGCTGCCTTGTTCTTGTGGAAGATGCCCTTGTCGGCAATCGCGTCCACGATGCTTTGTGCCTTGGCGAACAGTTCGGTCGCCTTGGTCTTGTCGCCGGCCAGAACCGCCTTTTCGACGTTCTTGACCGCGGTGCGGTACTTGGAGCGCAGGGAGGTGTTCGCTGCGTTGAGTTTCGTGCCCTGACGGACGCGTTTACGGCCCGACGCGAGGCGCGGGTTCTTTTTCTTGGGTTTGGCTGATGCCATGATTCGTATCCTTTAGTGTCTGAGGATGATGCAGCAAAGCCTTCCATTATAAGCGTGGGCGGGCTCGAGGCCAGCCGAAGCCGCACGGAGCGCACATACACTCGCCCGGTGTCACTTTTTCGCTCTGCCTCCACCGTTTCGCTGCTGACCCTGGCCTCGCGCATCACCGGCCTCGTGCGCGACGTGCTGATGAGTTCGGTGTTCGGGGTCAGCGCACTCACCGACGCTTTCTACGTCGCGTTTCGCATTCCCAACCTGTTCCGCCGCGTGCTGGGCGAGGGCGCCTTCAGCCAGGCTTTCGTCCCGGTGCTGGCCGCCTGCAAGACGGAGGAGGGCGACGAAGGCGCAAAACGGCTCGTCGACCACGTCGGCACGTTGCTGACCTGGACGCTGGTGGTGCTTTGCGCGGTCGGTGTCGTGGCCGCGCCGCTGATGGTGTGGGCCATGGCCAGCGGGTTGAAGCAATCGGGCGGCTTCGACAGCGCGGTGGTCATGACGCGCTGGATGTTTCCGTACATCGGCTTCATGTCGCTGGTGGCGCTGGCCGGCGGCATTCTCAATACGTGGCGCAAGTTCGTCGTGCCGGCCGCTTCGCCGGTGCTGCTCAACCTGGCGCTCATCTCGTCGATCGTGCTCGGCGCGCCGCTCTTCAGGCGCTACGGCATCGAGCCGATCTACGCGCAGTGCATCGGCGTGATGGTCGGCGGCATCCTGCAACTGGCACTGCAAATTCCGGCATTGCGGGCGCTCGGGATGTTGCCGCGCATCGGCGTGCGCTGGGCGGCGCTGCGGGCCGCGTGGGCCGACCCGACCACCCGCAAGATTCTTCGGCTCATGTTGCCTGCACTCATCGGCGTCAGCGGCGCGCAAATTTCGCTGCTCATCAACACGCAGATCGCCTCGCACCTGGCCGAAGGCAGCGTGACCTGGATCACCAACGCCGATCGGTTGATGGAGTTTCCCAGTGCGATGCTCGGCGTGGCGCTCGGCGTGGTGCTGATGCCGCAACTCGCCGCCGCCCGTGCCGCCAAGGACGACATCCGCTACTCGGCAATGCTCGATTGGGGCCTGCGCCTCGTGGTGCTGCTCACCGTGCCGTGCGCTGTCGCGCTGCTTGTGTTTCCGCAGCCGCTGGTGGCGGTCCTCTTTCACAACGGCGCCTTCAGCGCCCTCGACGTGCAGCGCACCACGGTGGCGTTGATGGGCTACGGCACCGGCCTGCTCGGCATCGTCGCGATCAAGGTGCTGGCGGCCGGTTACTACGCGCGGCACGACATGCGCACGCCGATGCGCATCAGCCTCGGCACGCTGGCCCTCACGCAGGTGCTCAACCTCTTTCTGGTGCCGCACATGCAGCATGCGGGGCTGACCCTGTCGATCGGCATCGCGACGCTCGTCAACGCGCTGCTGCTGCTGATCGGGCTGCGTCGCGCGGGCAGCTTCAGGCCCGAGCCCGGCTGGGGCCGTTTTATCGCGCAGGTACTGGCCGGCACGGCGGTGCTGGGCGCGCTGCTCGTCTGGGGCAACCAGCACTTCGACTGGATCGCGCTGCGCGAACAGCGCCTGCTGCGGGTCGGGCTGCTGGCTGGCATCGTCGTTGCGGCCGCGCTGCTTTACTTTGCCACCCTGACGTTGGTCGGCGTCAAGCTTCGCAGCTTCATGCGCCGCTGAGCCGGGGTCGGCACGGGCGCTGCGCCGAGTTCGCGCGTTGCCGCTTGACGCTCCCGGAAGCCTCCACTACAAAGACACATGTCTCTCCGCTTTTCGGCGCCCACCGCCCTCGAGTATTTCGGCTCGCTCGTCCAGAGCGACGATCATTTTCCGCTGCTCGAAGCCGCCGCCAGCCTGGCGCAAGACGAGTACCCGGAGCTCGACGTGCAGCAAGTGCTCGGCGATGTCGACCAGTTGCTCGCGCGACTCAAGCGCCGTCTGCCGGCCGATGCCGCGCCGCTGCAACGGCTTCGTCTGCTCAACCAGTTCTTCTTTCATGACCTGAGCTTCGGCGGCAACGTCAACGACTATTACGACCCCGACAACAGCTACCTGAACGCGGTGCTGCGCACCCGTCGCGGCATTCCGATTTCGCTCGCGGTGCTGTGGATGGAACTGGCGCAAGGCCTCGGCCTGCACGCACGCGGCGTCGCCTTTCCGGGTCACTTCATGCTGAAGGTGACCTTGCCCAAAGGGCAGGTCGTGATCGACCCCTTCACCGGCAAATCGCTTTCGCGCGAAGAACTCAGCGAGCGGCTCGAACCGTACAAACGCAGCAACGGGCTGGTCGGTGATTTCGACGTGCCGCTCGGGCTGTACCTGCAGCCGGCGGCGCCGCGTGAAATCATCGCGCGGATGCTGCGCAACCTGAAAGAAGTGCACCGCACGCAGGAAGACTGGCAACGTGCCATCGCGGTGCAAGACCGCTTGGTGGCGCTCTTGCCCGATGCGTGGTCGGAGCACCGGGACCGCGGCCTGGCGCATGCCGAGCAGGGCAACACCACACTGGCGGTGCGCGACCTGGAAACCTACCTGATGCACGCCGACGACGCGCTCGACATCGACGCCATCGCCGAGCGCGTGGCCACGCTGCGGCGCGTGGCATGAGCGCTGAATCGGGCCTCGTCGACCTCGGCACGCTGCATCAATTCCACGGCATCCAGCCGGTGTTGCCGGTCGCCGATGCGGCCCGTGCCGCGCGTTATTTTTGCGACGTGCTGGGCTTTGAGCTCGACTTCATCGCCGGCGAGCCGCCGAGCTATGCGCGCGTCAAGAAAGGCGATCGCACGTATGGTGATCCGGTCTACATCCGCCTTTGGCAATGCAATGCGCGCGAGACGCGGCAATGGCGTGGCGAGATCGTCATCCATGTCGGGCACGATATCGATGGTTTGCACGACGCCTATCTGAAGCGCGGCGTGACGGTGATCGAGTCGCCGGTTTCGCAGCCGTGGGGCTTGCGCGAATTTGCGATCCGCGAACCCGACGGACACGCATTGCGCTTCTGCGGCTACGTCTAGGCGCTGCCGCCCAAATCGGGCGTGGCGCGCAGAGCGCTTGCGCATGCCGCTATCAAAAAAATAGCGCCACGCAATAAGCACTTCGAGGACGCTGCAACGTGGCACGCATCCTGCGCCAGCCCATCTACATGCCCGATTCGACCTTCCATGCACTGCGCCAGCAGTGGCGTTCGCTCGCTGCGCGCGCCCAGCCGCTGCGTGTGCTGCTCGCGCTGGGCAGCCTGATGGCGCTCTGCTGGATCACCGATCGGCAGGACGTGATCATCCCGCTCTTTCTTTGTGCCATCGACAGCGCGCTGGCCGAAACCGACGACGGCTGGCGCGGCCGATTTCGGGCGCAGGTGGTCACACTGGCTTGCTTTGCGGCGGCGGCTTACTCGGTCGAGTTCTTGTTCGGCTGGCCGCTGCCTTTCATCGCAGCGCTGGCATTGACGGCCTTCGTGTTGACGATGCTCGGCGCAGTCGGCGCGCGCTACAAAGCCATCGCTTACGCCACGCTGATCCTCGCG
>JAQGMP010000324.1 GCA_028292285.1 Variovorax sp.
CGGCTTCGGTCAGCGCGGCCATTTCGGTCAGCACTTCGCCGGCGAGATTGCGCGTCAGTGCGCCGAGCGGAAAGAGCCGGGCGCCGTTCTGCCTGGCCGCGCGAAACCGCAGCATCTCGATCAGGCCCGGCTCGTCGAGCACCGGGTCGGTGTCGGGCAGGCAGACCAGGCTGGTCACTCCCCCCGCGACCGCCGCCGCCATCTCGCTTTCGAGCATGCCCTCGTGCTCGTAGCCGGGTTCGCGCAGCCGCGCTGCAAGATCGACAAGCCCGGGCGCCACGATGCAGCCGGTGGCATCGATGGTGCGATCGGCCCTGAAGCCCGGCACGTTGCCGATGCCGAAGACTTTGCCGTCGGCCAGTGCGACATCGGCGCGCTGGTCCAAGCCCGAGGCCGGGTCGATCACGCGGCCGTTGGAAATAAGGATGTTCATGACTCGTTCCCGGCGACGATGCTCATCACGGCCATGCGCACCGCGATGCCGAAAGTGACCTGCGGCAGGATCACGCTCTGCCTGCCGTCGACCACCGCCGAGTCGATCTCGACGCCGCGGTTGATCGGCCCCGGGTGCATCACGATGGCATCCGGTTTGGCCAGCCGCAGCTTCTCGGGCGTGAGGCCGTAGGTCTTGAAGAATTCCTGGCTCGACGGCAGCAATGCGCCGCTCATGCGCTCGTTCTGCAGGCGCAGCATGATGACCACGTCGCAATCCTTGATGCCTTCTTCGAGCGTGTGGCACACGCGCACGCCCATTTGCGCCATGTCGTCGGGCACGAGAGTGCGGGGGCCGACCACGCGCACTTCGGCGCAGCCGAGCGTGGTCAGGCCGTGGATGTCGGAGCGGGCCACGCGCGAATGCAGCACGTCGCCGACGATCGCGACCGTGAGGTTCGCGAAGTCTTTCTTGTAGTGGCGGATCGTGTACATGTCGAGCAGCCCCTGCGTCGGATGCGCATGGCGGCCGTCGCCGGCATTGATCACGTGCACATGCGGCGCGACGTGCTGGGCGATCAGGTACGGCGCGCCCGATTCGCTGTGCCGCACCACGAACAGGTCGGCCGCCATCGCACTCAGGTTGGCGATGGTGTCGAGCAGCGACTCGCCCTTGGTCGCCGACGAGCGCGCGATGTCGAGGTTGATGACGTCGGCGCTCAGGCGCTTGGCCGCGATCTCGAAGGTGGTGCGGGTGCGCGTCGAGTTCTCGAAGAAGAGGTTGAACACGCTCTTGCCGCGCAGCAGCGGCACCTTCTTGACCTCCCGGTCGCTCACGCTGGTGAAGTTGGCAGCGGTGTCGAGAATGTGCGTCAGGATGCTTTTGGGCAGGCCTTCGATCGACAGCAGGTGAATGAGCTCGCCGTTCTTGTTGAGCTGCGGGTTTCGTTTGTAGAGCATCAGGAATTCGCCTCCACTTTCAAACTGAAAGCGCCCGATTCGCTTCGCGCAAGGGCCAGCAGCTGCGTGTCCGGCAGCGTCAGCCGGGTCGCGGCGAGGTCGGCGGCCACCGGCAGTTCGCGGCCACCGCGGTCGACCAGCACCGCGAGCCGCACGCAGGCCGGGCGGCCGAAATCGAACAGCTCGTTGAGCACCGCGCGGATGGTGCGCCCGGTGTAGAACACGTCGTCGAGCAGCAGCACGTCGGCCCCGTTCACGTCGAACGGCAACGCCGTCTGTGCGCTGGCCGACAGGCCGCGGCGCGCGAAGTCGTCGCGGTGCATGGCCGAAGAGATCACACCAGGCGCACCGGGCAGGCCCAGGTCTCTTTGCAGGCGCTCGACCAGCCAGGCACCGCCGGAGGTGATGCCGACCAGCCGCGTGTCGGGCCGCATCAGCTGCTTTACGCCGGAAACCAGCGCGGTGTAGAGCGCCTCGGCGTCGGGAATCGTGTTCAAGAAAGGCTCCTCAAGAATTGCTCCAGGATGATGCAGGCGGAAGCCGCGTCGGCATCGCGTGCGCCCGAGGCGAGCGCTTCGGTTGTGCTGTAGCGCTCGTCGACTTCGTACACCGGCAGCTTGAAGCGGCCGTGCAACTGCCGCGCGAACTTCTGCGCGCGGCGGGTGTTCTCGTGCGCCGCGCCATCGGGATGAAATGGCACACCGATGACCAGCGCATCGGGCTGCCATTCGCGGATGCGGGCTTCGACCTGGAAGAAGCGGGCATCGCCTTCGGCTTTGATGGTGGCCTGCGGCGACGCGGTTTTGAGCAGCCGGTTGCCGGTCGCGACGCCCGTGCGCTTCAGGCCGAAATCGAAAGCCAGGAAACTTTGAAAGTGATCGGGAACAGGAACGGGAACGAGGGCGGCAGCCTTGTCAGAAGTTGCCGGAGTGCTCATCGAAGGACCTGTGGCGCAGTACGGGCAACCATCACGCGTGGCCCGCGTCGGGCGACAGCTTCCAGGCCTCGAGCCCCAGCAACAACAGCGCGCGGTCGTAGCGCTGCTCGATCGGCGTGTCGAAGATGACGGCGGGGTCGGCGTCGACGGTGAGCCAGCTGTTCTCGGCCAATTCGGACTCGAGCTGGCCCTGCTCCCACGCCGCATAGCCGAGCGACACCAGCACCTTGCGGGGGCCGGCGCCGGTCGCCAGTGCCTCGAGCACGTCTTTCGACGTCGTCATTTCGAGGCCGCCCGGGATGGTCATCGTCGATGCGTAGACCGACTCGTCGGGCTTGTCGCCGTGCGCGAACACCGGCTCGTGCAGCACGAAGCCGCGTTCGGTCTGCACCGGGCCGCCGTGGAACACCGGCGCCTCGCCCAACTCGGGCCGGCTGAGGTGCAGTTCGATTTTCTCGAACAAGCCCTTCAGGTTCATGTCGCTGGGCTTGTTGATGACCAGGCCCAGTGCGCCGCGCTCGCTGTGCTCGCACAGGTAGACGACGCTGCGGCTGAAGGTTTTGTCCGCCAGTCCCGGCATCGCGATCAGAAAATGATGCGTGAGGTTCATCGGGGCAGAATCGGAAGACATGCCTCCGATTTTACTGGCCGTCGACAAAACCTATCCCAAGGGGCTCATGTGGTTCCGTCGCGACCTGCGTGTCAACGACAACGCGGCGCTCTATCACGCGTTGCACAGCTGCCGGCAGGTGCTGTGCGTGTTCGTGTTCGACCGGGCCATCCTCGACGCCTTGCCGACCGCCGATCGACGCGTCGAGTTCATCCGCGAATCGCTGGTGGAACTCGATGCGGAACTGCGCACATTGGGCAGCGGGATGATCGTTCGGCACGCGGTGGCCGCCGACGAGGTTGCTGCGCTCGCTCACGCGCTCGAAGTGCAGGCCGTCTTCGCCAACCGCGACGACGAACCCGCTGCACTCGAACGCGACGCCAAGGTGTTCGGCGCGCTGGCCAACGCCGGCGTCGCCTTTCATACCTTCAAGGACCAGACCATTTTCGAGCGCGACGAAGTGCTCACCAAGACTGGCCAGTCGTACACGGTGTTCACGCCGTACAAGCGTGCCTGGCTCGCCAAGCTCGACGCCTTCTACCTGAAGCCCTACCCGGTGCGCCACTACGCCGATGCGCTCGCGCCGCCACCCGAATCGCATC
>JAQGMP010000344.1 GCA_028292285.1 Variovorax sp.
ACAGCGCTGGCGTCGCTGGCGCGGGCATCCTGCGACTGAGAAGGGGCCGAATCGCGCACGTAAAAGCCGCGCTGCTTGCGGGCCTCGACCATGCCTTGCGCCAGCAACTGGTCGTAGGCCGCGACCACCGTGTGCGGGCTGACACCCTGCTGCCGCGCGCACTCGCGCACCGAAGGCAATCGCGCGCCCGGCGCCAGCAAGCGATTGCGGATGCGCTCGGCGAAGCGGCCGGCGAGCTGTTCGGTGAGCGACTGGGTCGAAGTTCGTGTCAGCATGCGCGTCCTTCTCGTTTGCTTTTTTCCGTCTGTACCGAAGGCTGAGCCAATACAGACAGAATCCTTGTCCGGCAATCTGTATTGCCACTGTAATGGTCATGAGTTTAGAGTGTGTTCCATGGACTGGCAAGATTTCACCGCGCTGATGGTGTTGGCCACGGCGATGAGTTTTTCGCCGGGGCCCAACACGACGCTGTCGACCGCGCTCGCGGCCAACGGCGGGCTGAAGCGCGCGATGCGCTTCGTCTTCGCCGTGCCGGTCGGCTGGACCTTGCTGCTGGTGCTGTGCACTGCCGGCATCGGCGCGCTGGTGGTGGCGGTGCCCGCGCTCCGACTGTTCATCAAGGCACTCGGCATCGCGTATTTGCTGTGGCTGGCATGGAAACTGAGCCGCAGCGCCACGCTCGGCCGCGCAGACGATGCCCAGTTGTCGGTCGGCTTCGGTCAGGGCGTGATGCTGCAGTTCGTCAACATCAAGGCCTGGCTGCTGGCACTCACGCTGGTTGCGGGCTGGATCGCCGGACAGCCCGACGCGCTGGGCCGTTTTGCCATCGTCGCCCCCGTCATGCTGGTCTATGCGTTTGCCAGCAACTTCGCCTATGCGGTGGTCGGCGCCGTGCTGCGGACCTGGCTCAGCCAGGGGAGTCGCCTGTTGTGGTTCAACCGCGGCATGGCCGCAGTGCTGGTGCTCACCGCCTGGTGGATGGTCGGCGTATGAAGCGCGTTCAGATCAAGGACGAAACGCTGGGCATGTGGCTCGGCGTTCTGGGCGTCGCCTTTTTCGCCGTCACCTTGCCGATGACGCGCATGGCGACCGGTACGCAAGCGGCACCGCAACTGTCGCCGTGGTTCGTCACTGTCGGCCGTGCGGCGCTGGCCGGCGCGCTCTCCGTCGTCTTCTTGCTCGCGACACGCTCGCCACGACCGCAGCGCGATCAGTGGAAGCCGCTCGGCATCGCGGTGCTGGGCAACGCGGTCGGTTATCCGCTGCTGTTGGGGTATGCGCTGCGGGTCGTCACCGCGAGCCATGCGGCGGTCATCACGGCGTTGCTTCCGCTCGTCACGGCGGCCGTGGCCGCATGGGTGCTGCATCAGCGTGCACGGCTCGGCTTCTGGGTCTGCGCCGTGGTCGGCAGCCTGCTCGTGGTTGCGTTTTCGATGCTGCGCGCCAGCCGGCACGGCGGCGGATTCGGATTCGAATGGGCCGACCTGCTGCTGGTCGGCGCGGTGGTCGCGGCGTCTTTCGGCTACATCTACGGCGCGCAGGTCACGCCATCGCTCGGCGCCGAGCGCGTCATCTGCTGGGTCTGCGTGATGGCGTTGCCTTTCACGTTGCCCGCGACGCTGCTGCTTTGGCCGGAACAACCCATCGCTACGTCGGCCTGGGTCGGCTTCGTCTACGTCGGCGTGTTCTCGATGTGGATGGGTTTTTTCGCCTGGTACCGCGGCCTCGCACTGGGTGGCGCGCTGCGGGTGAGCCAGACCCAGTTGCTGCAGCCATTTCTGTCGATCCTCGCATCGATACCGCTGCTGGGCGAGCCGCTCGACGTCGTCACGCTGGGCTTCGCCGTCGCCGTGGTCGCGACCGTCGTCATGGGGAAGAAGTTGTCGCAGCCGCGCGCGATACCGACAGGCGCCGCGCCCGCGATCGAAGCCATCCGTTGAAAATCAACCCACACACGCACAAGCACACGCTCATCAGGCATTCAAGGAGAAAAGCATGAACTGGAAACTGGCCGCACGCGCCGAAAAGATGAATCCCTCGGTCTTGCGGGAAATCCTCAAGGTCACCGAACAGCCCGGCATCATCAGCCTGGCGGGCGGCCTGCCCTCGCCCAAGACGTTCCCGATCCAGGAGTTCGCCGATGCGTGCGCCGAGGTCCTGCACACCGATGGCCAGGCCGCCTTGCAGTACGCGGCGAGCGAAGGCTACGGGCCGCTGCGGCAAGCGGTCGCCGACATGCTGCCGTGGAACGTCGATCCGTCGCTGGTGCTCATCACGACCGGCTCGCAGCAAGGCCTCGACCTGGTCGCCAAGGTGCTGATCGATCCGAACAGCAAGGTGCTGGTCGAAACGCCGACCTACCTCGGCGCACTGCAGGCTTTCGGCCCGATGGAGCCGGTGCCTGTGAGCGTGGCGAGCGACAACGACGGCGTGATCGTCGACGACCTGCTGGCCAAGGCCAAGGACGCGCGCTTCATCTATCTGCTGCCGAACTTCCAGAACCCCACCGGCCGCACCTGGACCGAAGCGCGCCGCGCCGCCGTGTCGGCCGCCGCCGCCAAGGCCGGCTTGCCCATCGTCGAAGACAACCCTTACGGCGATCTGTGGTTCGACGTACCGCCGCCGCCCTCGCTCACATCGCGCAACCCGGAAGGCTGCATCTACCTCGGCTCGTTCTCGAAGGTGCTGGCGCCGGGCCTTCGACTCGGCTTCCTGGTCGCGCCCAAGTCGATCTACCCGAAGCTGCTGCAGGCCAAGCAGGCGGTCGATCTGCACACGCCGATCTTCACCCAGCGCATGGTGTCGTCGGTCATGAGAGACAACTTTCTGGACCGCCACGTGCCGACCATTCGCGCGCTCTACAAGCGCCAGCGCGACGCGATGATCGCGGCGCTCCAGCGCGAAATGAAGGGGCTCGATGTCGAATTCAACACGCCGGTGGGCGGCATGTTCCTGTGGGCGCGCATGCCCGAAGGCATCGACACCGTGGCGCTGCTGCCGAAGGCGGTCGCGCGCGGCGTGGCCTTCGTGCCGGGCGCGCCGTTCTTTGCCGGCGAAGGCGATCCGCGCACTTTGCGCCTGTCGTTCGTGACCGCCAGCGTCGAAGAGATCGACGTCGCCATCGCCGCGCTGGCGGCTACGCTGCGCGAGCAACTTGCGCACAACGCCGCAGCCGAGGTCGAGCGCGAACTGGCCGCGACCTGAACGATCGAAGAAAGACACATGCTCAACATCTGGGGCCGTATCAGTTCGCTCAACGTGCGCAAGGTCGTCTGGTGCGCACAGGAGCTCGGGCTGGACTTTCAGCGCACCGAAGCCGGCGGCCGTTTCGGCGTGGTGCAAACGCCGGCGTACCTGGCGCTCAATCCGAACGCGATGGTGCCGGTGATCGACGACGGCGAAGGCACCGAGCGCGTGGTGCTGTGGGAGTCGAACGTCATCGTTCGCTACCTGTGCGCGAAGCATTCGCCCGGCAAGCTCTATCCCGACCTGCTGGGCGAGCGCTTCGACGCCGAGCGCTGGATGGACTGGCAGCAGACCACGCTCAATCCGGTGAGCGCCGGCGCCTTCGTGCAATGGATTCGCACGGCGGTGAATGAGCGCGACGACGCCGTGATTGCGCGTTCGGTCACCGCGGCCGAACCGCTCTTTGCGATGCTCGATGCGCATCTTGCCGATCACCCCTACATGTCGGGCGACCGCTTCAGCATGGCCGACATGCCCGTCGGCTGCGAAGTGCACCGCTGGTTCGGCTTGCCCGTTACTGAATACACGCGGCCGGCATGGCCGAACCTCGAGCGCTGGTTCGCCGACGTGTCGGCACGCGCCGGCGCTCGCGGCGTACTCGACCTCGCACTGGAATGAACCGCAGATGAAAGCCCGCGCCTTCAAACAAGTCGACGTGTTCACCGCGACGCCCTATCGCGGCAACCCGCTCGCGGTGGTGCTCGACGGCACGGGCCTCGACGACGCCGAGCTGCAACGCTTCGCGCGCTGGACCAATCTGTCGGAGACCACCTTCGTGCTGCCGCCGACCGACGGCGCAGCCGACTACCGCGTGCGCATCTTCACGCCGGGCGGCGAGATGCCCTTCGCCGGACATCCCACGCTCGGCAGTTGCCACGCGTGGCTGCAGGCGGGTGGCCGGCCGAAAGCCGAAGGCCGCGTGGTGCAGCAGTGCGCGGCGGGACTGGTCATGGTGCGGCGCGAAGCCGGCCCGAACGGCGATCGCCTGGCCTTCGCAGCGCCGCCGCTCAAGCGCAGTGCGCCGAGCCCGACGTTGCTGGCCAAGGTGGCCGGTGCGCTCGGCCTGAAGGCGCATCAGATCCTGTCGGCGCAGTTGCTCGACAACGGCCCGGTCTGGTTGGGGCTGCTGCTGAACGACGCCGACACGGTGCTCGCCTTGGCGCCCGACCATCGGGCGCTCAAGGAATTGGGCCAGGCCGTGGGCGTGGCCGGAATTCCTGCCGCACCTGCCCCGTTGTCGAACGGCAATCTGATCGGCCGATCGAACCGTGAAGCGCGGGCCTTCGGCAATGCGGGCACCATAGCTGCAGCGATGGTCAAGACTGTCGCCGTCGACCTCGAAGTGCGCGCGTTCGCCGCGAATATGGGCATCGAGGAAGACCCGGTCACCGGCAGCCTGAACGCCGGCCTTGCCGAGTGGTTGATCGCCGACGGCCACATGCCCGCACGCTACCTCGTGTCGCAAGGCCAGGCACTGGGCCGCGACGGGCGCGTGAGCGTCGAGCGCGACGCCGACGGAACGATCTGGATCGGCGGCGACTCGGTCACCTGCATCGACGGCACCGTCACGTTGTAGCGATGCAGGCCCGCCTCGACCACCTCGTCGTCGCTGCAGCGTCGCTGGACGAAGGCGTGGCGTGGTGCGAGGCCACGCTCGGCGTCACGCCCGCGCCGGGCGGCTCGCATCCGATGATGGGCACGCACAACCGGCTGCTCGCCATCGCGAGCGATGCGTTTGCGCAGAGCTACCTCGAGATCATCGCGATCGATCGAAAAGCGAAGCCCTGGCGCGCGGCCGGATTGCGCCGGTGGTTCGATTTCGACGATGCGGCGCTGCAAGCCGGCCTGGGGCGGCATGGTCCGCATCTGATCCATTTCGTCGCCCGCGTGGACGATGCGCGCGCGGCGTTGCAGGCGCTGTCGCACGA
>JAQGMP010000347.1 GCA_028292285.1 Variovorax sp.
TCCACAAGGCATGCGCACGCCTTGTGGACGAGCGTCATGCTGCGCCGGAAAGCGCCGCCTTGACGGCGGCAGAAACCTGGCCCATGTCCGCCTTGCCGGCGAGCCGCGTCTTGACGGCGCCCATCACCTTGCCCATGTCGCCGGGGCCGGAGGCACCAAGCTCGGCGACGATCGCCTTGACTTCGGCGGCAACTTCTTCAGCACTCATGCGCTTGGGCAAGTAAGCATCGAGCACCTTGATCTCGGAGGCTTCCTTGTCGGCCAGATCTTGCCGTCCGCCTTCGGTGAACGCGGTCACCGAGTCCTTGCGCTGCTTTACCAGCTTGTCGACGATGGCGACCACCATCACGTCGTCGAGTTCGATGCGCTCGTCGACTTCTTTTTGCTTCATGGCCGCAAGCAGCAGGCGGATGGTGCCCAGGCGCTCGGCGTCCTTGGCGCGCATGGCGGTCTTCATGTCTTCGGTGATTTGTTCTTTGAGGCTCATGGCAATCTCCTGGCGAAGGTCGTTGGGAAGGAACGTAAGAAATGGCGTTGAAAAAGACAAAAGCCGCGGCAGGTTTCCCTGGCGCGGCTAGGTTTCGCTGGCATGCCGCCAGCGAATGCAGTGCTTAGAACAACTTCTTGGGAAGCTGCATGCTGCGAACGCGCTTGTAATGGCGCTTGACGGCCGCAGCCTTCTTGCGCTTGCGCTCGGCGGTCGGCTTTTCGTAGAACTCGCGGGCACGCAGGTCGGTCAGCAGGCCGAGCTTTTCGATGGTGCGCTTGAATCGGCGCAGCGCGACGTCGAAAGGCTCGTTTTCTTTAACGCGGATAGTGGTCATTTAAAAAGGTCTGTTGAATTTGGCTCAGGGAAGATCAGGCCCCGGGCCGGGTTCCTCAACTCGAGAATCTTTGTGGCCGTTGAGGGGAGGCCGAAAGTTAGCCCGCAATTATAGCGCGGGCCGGGGCAACTGCCCATGCGTCAGAATTCGACGGTGATGCAACAACCAGAACGCCCGCAAATCGCCTGGCGGGCGCGCGTGGAAGCGATTTCCGCGCTGATCGCCATCGCGCTGATGGCGCCGCTGCTGGGCTACCTGGCCCTTCACCACGGCAATTTTGCGGCAGTCGACACCATCGTCTACGACCAGGCGCTCAAAGCGCGACCGCTCGCCCCCCGTGGCGATGTCGTCGTCGTGGCAGTCGATGACGCGAGCCTGGCCGTGTTGGGTCGCTGGCCCTGGTCGCGTGCCGTGCACGCGTCGCTGCTGGAAAAAATCGCCGCTGGCAAGCCGAAGGCCGTGCTGATGGATGTCTTCATGACCGAGCCGTCGAGCGACCCGGCCGACGACGACGTCCTGGCCCGCGCCATGCGCAAGGTGCCGGTGTATCTCCCGCTGCTTTTCAGTGCGGGGTACGAAGGCAAGTCGCCTGCAGACCCGTTCGTTCGGCCGGTCGCCGTGCTGGCCGAGGCAGCGGCTGGTCTCGGTCACGTCGATGTCGGAGCCGATGCCGACGGATTGGTCAGGCGGCTCTTTCTTTGGGAGGGGCCGATTGATGGCATGCAGCCCTACCTCGTGAGCTTGTTGCCCGGCTCGCCCGGTCCTGGCAAGGCGTCGTCGTTCGTTTCAGATCCGAACAACCGAGGTTGGCAGTTGCGTGGGCCGCTGCCGCTTTCGTTTGCCGGTGTCGCGGGAAGCCATCAGACCCTCTCATATCTCGACGTTCTTCACGGAAAAATCGCTGCCGGTTTCTGGCGCGACAAGACGGTGTTCGTGGGCGCGTCTGCGGCTGGCCTGGGCGACCAGATGCCTGTGCCGAATGCCGGTGCTTCCGGTGCGATGCCGGGCGTCGAAATTCACGCCAATGCCTTCGATACGCTCAGACAGGGTGCGAGTCCACTCCTGCTCGACAACGCCCCGGCGGTGTTGCGGTGGGCCTGGATTGCATTGCCGTGTTGGGTCTTGTTGGCGTGTCTTGGGCGATTCCGGCACAGCATGCTCCTGTTACTGGCTGCCGCTGCCGCAGTCGTCGCTGTGTGCGCGAGCGCCTTTGCATCGAGCCGGTTATGGCTTCCTCCGGTGGCGCCGCTGTTGAGTCTGATCGCCGCCTACCTGCTGTGGACATGGCGCGAGTCGACGCAGCTCTGGCGCTACTTCGAGCAGCGACTGCAGCAAGTCGATGGTGCTTCTGCGCTCTCGCTCGAACTGGTGACGCCGAGGGACGCCCGCCGCACCGGCGCACCGACCGCGCTGTTGCGGCGTGCCGACGCACTGGACAGGGTCATGGTGCGCTTGCGCACACTCGAGGAACTCCTGCGCAGTACCGTTGCCCGCCTCGACGTCGCAGTGCTCGTCTGCCGCGTCGATGGCGACATCGTTCTCGCCAACGATGCCGCCCGGTCTCTGCTGGGACTGGGCATTGCGGAGGTCGGATCGGACACGGCGCTGGTGGGGCAAAAATTGCTGCCCGTCATTGCCGGGCATTCAGTTCCGCTGGGCGGCGGCTGGACGACGCGTTCGGGTACGGCGCAACCTACCGAAGCACTGAGCGGTGCGGTGATGGTGACGCCGGCGGGCCGGGTTTTCAGGGTCGACATCGTGACGGTCGACAGGGCGCCATCGGCTACATCGAGCGGTTGGCTGGCCGTGCTGCACGAATTGACCGAAGAGCATCGCCGCCGCGAACAGCACGACCAGTGGCTCGGCTTTCTGTCACACGATTTGCGCAGTCCGCAGACCACGATCCTCAGCATGCTGACACTGGACGAAGCGCGCAACGCCGTCGATTCGTCTTCACTTGCGCTGCGCAGCCGGATCCGCGCCGAAGCCGAGCGCACGATTCGTCTGGCCGACGACCTCATCGACCTGACCAGCGCACAGTCGGGCCGTTATCGCTACGCGCCCGTCGAATTGGGCAACCTGTTGCTCGACGCGATGGATCAGGTCTATGCGCAAGCGCAATTGCGTGGCGTCACGCTCGCAGAGCGATTCCGCGAGGGCCAGTGCTTTGTTCTGGCGGACGGCAGCCTGCTCACGCGTGCCGTCGTCAACCTGCTTGGCAACGCCATAAGACACAGCCGGCCGGGCCAGTCGGTCATGATGTGTCTCGAGTTCGACGCCGACCGGCGTGAGGCGGTGTGTACCGTGGCCGATGATGGCGACGGCATGGACGAAAGCCAGCGTCGATCTCTGTTCGCGAACGAGTCGCTCGGCTCGTCGGGCGCTGGCGTGGTTCCCGCTGCGTCAGAAGTCGCGCGGCGCAGGGGCATCGGCCTGCTCGTCGTGCAGGCGGTGATCCGGCAGCATCGCGGCTGGGTGGAGGTGGACAGTGCGCCGGGTGTCGGCAGCACTTTCTGGTTCGGCCTGCCGATCGCCGATGCAGCGGACATCGTCGTCGATGACGAAGAAGAGGATGAGGAAGGCGAGGAAGGCGACCCTGCACGAAATGCAATGTCGGCCACATCCCCGGCCGGCCCCGCTCAGTCCGGTTTTTCTTCCATCAGCGCGTAGCCCTGGCCGTAAGTTGCGGACAGCACATACGGGTTGCCGTGCCCGAGATGCAATTTCGTGCGGAGGCGCGCGATGTGCGTGTCCAGCGAGCGCGAAGCCGTGCTGCTGCCGTCACCCCAAACCTGTCGATAGAGTTCTTCGCGGCTGACCATCTGGTTCAGATGCTGGAACATGAACCACGCCAGCTTGTAGAGCTTGCCGGGCAGCGGAATAACCTGCCGGTCCAGCAGCATCCCATCACCACTTTCAGAAAATGCATAGCGGCCGAAAACCCGCCGCGGCGCCTCGCTCGACGTCGCGGCAGGCGTCCTCTCGATCTTGGTGGAAGCCGAGACAGTTTTCTCCTTGCGAGTCGTCGGCGCCCATTCCGAGAGCGTGACGTTGTTCAGCTGCACGTCGTCCGCCTGCTCGGCGATCGGCGCACTGTCGTGCTGCCACGCGACCAGTCTCGGCACCCTGTCTGCCGGTCTCGTTTGCAGCCATTGCACCAGCGCGGGCACTTCCAGATCGGTGCCCGGGCCTGTCAACAGCACCGAGTCGATCTTCGGCCCTTCGGCCAAAGCTCGCTGCAGCAACAGGCCGCTGGCGAATACCTGGGGCTCGCACCCCGGTATTCGCGTCAGCGAGCGCGCGATCAGTCGATTCAGCCCATTCGGTCCGCCGTAGATCGCATAGCGCATCGGTGTGTCCGTCCTGTTTGTCGTGCTGGACCGCTCATCGACCTGCTTGCGCTGTCAGATCGACAGTCACGCGCCGGTTCGGCTGCAGGCACTTGGTCAACGCGGCTGTCGCCTCGCTGCCGTTGCAAGCCACCACAGGCTCGGTCTCGCCGCGGCCTTCGGTCGTGATGACTTTGCCATCCAGCCCGTTTTGCATCAGCAAGGCACGCACGGTGTCTGCGCGTTTTTTCGACAAAGGCAGGTTGTATGCGGCGGTGCCCAGGCGGTCGGCGTGCCCGATCACCTTGATGCCGACGATGCTCACGAAGCCGCTGCGAATTTCGTTTGCCAATCGCTCGATCTTGGCGCGGCCTTCGGGCAGCAGGTCTTTCAGCCCCGATCGATCGAAGCGGAACAGTCCGTCGGCGCCGATCGACACGCGATGCGTCTCGACAGGTCCGGGACCGGGCCGTGCCACGATCACTTCCAGCGTGATTTCAGGATTTGCCACGATGGGGAAGTAAGGCTTGGCCACCACGTTGCATGGACCCGCCTGGCCGCCTTCGACCTCGTGGCCGTTCAGCGAGCCGGCGAGGTACGTCGGCACGGCAAAGTAGGACTCCGGTCCGTACTCGCCGGGCATGTAGCGCCTGCCGTACTGGTCGGCCCAGGCGCAGCCGCCGTCTTCCGGCGTTTGCACCCACATGGCGGCCTGCAGCGTCGGCAAGATGCTCGGTGCGACAGGAACAGGAAGACGCAAGGATGCCGGTGGAAACTCGATGACCGCGACCGGTGGCGCTGGAGGTGCAGGGGGAGCGGGCGGTGCAGGAGGTGGCGCAGGTGGTGCCGGTGGTGCGACCGCAAGCACTTCCTTGTAGCGAACGTGAGGCGCACTGGTCACGCCGGTGCCCGGTACATAGGTGGCACCGCCGGTGTCGCTTTGATAGTTCTGGTTCCATTGCTCGATCGGCTGCGACTCGGACAGCGTGACGCCGTTGGCCTGCAAGCCGTTGAAGGCGACCTGGCTCGGCATCTGCGTGTAGCCCACAGGCACGGTGCCACCGGCGACGGCGTAGATGGCCACGTTGCCGCCGTTCGCCTGGATGTTCAGGCCCGGCACGTTGTTGATGAACTGACCCGTACCGGCAGCCTTGCCGGCCGTCTCGTCGGCGACCAGTGTCACGCTGCCATTGGCTGTCGCGATGCTGGTGCCTGCGTTCAGAACCACGCTGTTGCCGGCCACGCCGATCAAGTCGTTGCCTGCGTACAGCGCGCCCGAGGTCGTCAGGTTGCCGTTGCTCGTGCTGCCGGCAATCAACGCCACATCGTTGTTGCCGCGGATGTAGCCGGCGTTGATGCTCGCCGCGCTGTCGATGGTCACGTCGTTGGCGTCCTTCACCGAATAGACGCCGCTGCTGGTGGTGTTCAATAGCGTGACGTTCGAGCCCTTTGTCGTGTCGAAGCCCGATGCGGTGTTGAGCGCACTGACAGCCGCGACGATCGGGCTGGCTTGCGAGCCTGCCGCGTAGCCGGTGCCCAGCGCTGCGTTCACCGTGGCGTTCATCGCGCCCAGGTTCACCGCGCCGCCGGCGTCCGTCAGGTTGTACTGCTGCACACCTGTCGAAGGTGTCGTGATGGCGGCCGGGCCGGTGCGAACAGTCCATCCGCCCGCTACCGCGTTGCCGGTGTTGTTCACCAGGATCGCGTTGCCGGTCAGTTGCGCCACCGAGTAGCCGGTCGACTGGTTGCCCAGGTTGACGACGATATCGGTCACGCCCAGCGTGGTGAGTTGCGCCAGCACGGCGGGGCTCAGCACCGAATGCAGATCGAAGTCTTTCGCGCTGCCGTAGGCGGTCACTGTGGCGGTCGTGCCGACGATCGCCAGTGCAGACGAATTGCCGGGAAGCGTGCCGATGACCGAACCGTTGAGCGTGACCAGACCCGCCGCATGAATGATGCCGAGCGTGGTGTCGACGGGCGCACCGTTCAGCGCGGCATCGCCGTTCGCATTGAGCACCGAGCCCGCCGTCATCGCAACGCCGCCGCCTTCGCTCGTGGCGGTGTAATTGCCGCCCGCAAGGTTGAGGCCGGCGATGTTCAGCGCGGTTTGGTTGCGCAGATCGACGACGCCGATGGTGGTGTCGCGCATCGTGTCGAACTCGGCGTTGGCGGCCGTCAAGGTCGCACCGGCGTTTTGCCGGATCAGGCCGCCGGCGTTGATGCCGAAGTAGCCCGATGCGCCACTCGCGCCGGCCAGGTCGACCGCGCCCCGGTTCCAGAGCACGGCATCGCCGGCACTGGCCTTGGCCGTGAGCGTTGCCACGTTCAGGTTCAGGTCGTTGATGTTGTTGAAACCGGTCGCCGTGTTGTCGATGATGCCGCCGCCGATGGCCGCACCGGCTTGCAGGTTGGCCACGCTGCCAATCACCTGTTCTTGCCCCGCGCCGCCGAAGCCACTCGCGTTGACGATGCTGCCGCCCACGGCCGTGACGTTCACGGTGCCGGTAGTCTGCGCGTGGGTGCTCTTGGTGCTGTCGGTGCTGAGCGCGTTGAACACCACGTCTTGTGCACCCGTCAGGCTGATCGTGCCGCCGGTGGTGGTGCTGTCGACGTGCTGGTCAATCGTCAGGTTGCCCGAACT
>JAQGMP010000685.1 GCA_028292285.1 Variovorax sp.
CGGTCTGAGCACGACTGACAGCAATGTCACGTCGCTGTCGACCTCGACGTCCACAGGCCTCAGCACGGCAACCAGCGGTATCGGCTCGCTGTCCACAGGACTCAGCACCACAGACAGCAACGTCACGTCGCTCTCGACCTCCACATCGACGGGCTTGAGCACGGCAACCAGCGGTATCGGTTCCTTGTCGACAGGCCTGAGCACCACTGACAGCAACGTCACGTCGCTGTCGACCTCGACCTCGACTGGGCTGAGCACCGCCACGAGCGGTATCGGTTCCTTGTCGACTGGCCTGAGCACGACGAACAGCAGCGTGACGTCTCTTTCGACCTCTACCTCGACCGGCCTGAGCACGGCAACCAGCGGCATCGGCTCGCTGTCCACAGGTCTCAGCACCGCCACCAGCGGCATCGGTTCGCTGTCGACTGGCCTGAGCACGACTGACAGCAATGTCACATCGCTGTCGACTTCGACCAGCACCGGCTTGAGCACGGCGACCAGCGGCATCGGGTCCCTGTCGACTGGCCTGAGCACGACGAACAGCAACGTGACGTCGCTCTCGACCTCGACCAGCACTGGGCTGAGCACCGCCACGAGCGGTATCGGTTCCCTGTCGACTTCGACGAGCACAGGGTTGAGCACGGCCACCAGCAGCATCGGTTCCTTGTCGACAGGCCTCAGCACCACTGACAGCAACGTCACGTCGCTGTCGACCTCGACGTCGACAGGCCTCAGCACGGCAACCAGCGGTATCGGCTCGCTGTCCACAGGTCTGAGCACGACGAACAGCGATGTCACGTCGTTGTCTACCTCCACGTCGACCGGCCTGAGCACGGCGACGAGTGGAATCGGCTCCCTGTCGACGGGCCTCAGCACCGCCACCAGCGGCATCGGATCGCTGTCGACGGGCATTGCGTCCTTGTCGACCTCGACCAGCACCGGGCTGAGCACGGCGACCAGCGGTATTGGCTCCCTGTCCACCGGCATCACGTCGCTGTCGACTTCGACCAGCACGGGCCTGAGCACCGCGACGAGCGGCATCGGTTCCCTGTCCACTGGCCTGAACACGGTCAACACGACCGGCGCCAAGTACTTCCACACCAACAGCACGTTGCCGGACGGTAGCGCGCTGGGTCAGGACAGCACGGCGATCGGGCCGAACGCAACGTCGAACGGGGCCAACAGCGTGGCCATCGGCCGCGGCGCTATCGCCACGGGCACAGGCAGCATCGCCCTGGGCAGCGGCGCGACGACTTCGGTCCCCAATAGCGTGGCCCTCGGTTCCGGTTCCAATGCGACCCTGGGTGCACAGACCGGATACGCTGGTTATGGACTGGCAGCGCCGCAAAACTCCACCGGTGAAGTCAACGTGGGCGACCGCCAGGTCACTGGTGTGGCTGCCGGCTCGGCGCAGACCGACGCGGTCAACGTGTCGCAACTGTCGACCACGACCAGTTCGCTGTCGACGGGCATCAGCAGCCTGAGCACCTCGACGAGTACCGGCCTGAGCACGGTCAACAGCAGCGTCACGTCGCTGTCGACTTCGACCTCGACCGGGTTGAGCACGGCAACCAGCGGCATCGCCTCGCTGTCGACCGGACTGAGCACGACCGACAGCAACGTCTCTTCGTTGTCTACCTCTGCATCGACCGGCATTTCTTCGCTGTCGACCGGACTGAGCACGACCGACAGCAACGTTACGTCGCTGTCCACGTCTGCATCGACCGGCATCGCATCGTTGTCGACCGGGCTGAGCACGACCAACAGCAACGTTTCGTCGCTCTCGACCTCGGCTTCGACCGGCATCGCATCGCTGTCGACTGGCTTGAGCACGACGAACAGCAATGTCACGTCGCTGTCCACGTCCACGTCGACCGGCATCGCATCGTTGTCGACCGGGCTGAGCACAACTGACAGCAACGTCACGTCGCTCTCGACCTCGTCTTCGACCGGAATTTCGTCCCTGTCGACCGGATTGAGCACGACGAACAGCAATGTCACGTCGTTGTCCACCTCTGCATCCACCGGGATCTCTTCGCTCTCCACCGGGCTGAGCACAACCGACAGCAATGTCGGCTCGCTCTCTACCGGACTGAGCAGCACGGGCAGCATGTTGACATCGCTGTCGACTTCCACGTCGACCGGCTTGAGCACGGTGACCAGCGGAGTCGGTTCGTTGTCGACCGGCCTGGGTTCGATATCGACCACGGTCGGTTCGATCTCCACGACCGTGGGCTCGATCTCTACGACAGTCGGCTCGATCTCCACCACCGTGGGATCGCTGTCGACGACGGTCGGTTCGTTGTCTACAGGGGTCGATTCGATCTCGACCGGCCTCAGCACCACGAACAGCAATGTCACAACGCTGTCCACGTCTGCCTCGACCGGTATCTCGTCGCTGTCGACCGGGTTGAGCACCACCAACAGCAACGTGACGACGCTGTCGACATCGCTGTCACCGTTGGTGGAGGCGGCCCAGGCTGCGACGGCCAACGGCGGCGCGGTGGTGGCCTCCATCACGGGCGGCATGCAAGGTGGCGTACTGCAGACCCAGGGCCGAGGCACCGACGGTACGTCGACTGTCGCGGTCGGCGCGGGCTGCGCGGTAGCGAACGGTGTCGACACGACGGCGACCGGTACCTGCGCGCAGGCCGGCACCATCGTGGGGGTGAACGGCGCAACGTCGACCATCGTCGCCAACGGTGCCACGGCCTACGGTTCGCAATCGCTGGCGCAGGACGACAACACGACGGCGATCGGCTTCCGGGCCACGGCCAAGCAGGCGGGGTCGGTGGCCATCGGCTTCCAGGCCCAGGCGCTGGCAGATCCGTCGACCGCGGTGGGTGCCAACTCGTACGTTGCCGCCAACGCGGACAACGGTGTCGCGATCGGTGCCAACGCCTCGGTGACGGCGGTCAACGGTACGGCGCTGGGCTTCGGAGCAAGTGCGATGGGCGCCAACTCGGTGGCCTTGGGCGCAGGCTCGATCGCCAACCAGCCGAACACGGTGTCTGTCGGCTCGCCGGGCAACGAGCGCCGCATCACCAATGTGGCGGCGGGCATCGCGGCGACGGACGCTGCAAACGTCGGTCAGTTGCAGAACGCGCAGACGCAGATGAACGCGCAACTCGGAGAAGTCTCCAAGGTCGCTTACTCAGGTACGGCGCTGGCCTTGGCGATGTCGGGCACCTACATGCCTTCGCTGAATGCAGGTGAAAAGGCGGTTGGCATGGGCATCGGCAACTACCACGGCTACACGGGCTTCGCGCTCACTTACAAGCAGATGGCCGAAGACGGTCAGATGTCATGGGGCGCTGGCGTCTCGACCACTGGCAAAGAGTGGGGCGTCAATGCCGGCATCGGCTGGAAATGGAAATAAGCCGGTCTACTTGAGTTCATGATGAGCCTCCGCGTTTCGGCGCGGAGGCTTTTCCTGTTTTTGACCTGGGCTTGAAAAAGTATGCGCATCGGTATTTCGGTTCTCAGTCACAAAGGCCAGAACGTCTGGGAAAACGGCATCGGGCAGAACGTGTTCTTCCTCGCGCGTTTGTTCCAGCGGCTGCCTTTCGTTCGCGATGTCGTCTTGATCGATGTGGGCGATCAGGCAAGCATGCCGCCACAGGTCGACCTGGTTGCGATGGGCCTGCGCCGGCTCACCATGCGTGAGGCCACGGACGAGGTCGACGTGATCATCGAGATGGCGGGAGCGCTCGATGCGCAGTGGCTGCGTTTGATGCGGGCACGCGGCAAGAAGGTCGCGTTTCTTTCGTGCGGCCAACCGTATGCCAGTTTGATCGAGCCTTCGGTTTTCGAGAAGCCGAGCCACCTCGGCAACACCGACCGGTGCGACGAAGTCTGGCTGCTGCCCGAGTACGCCGAGTTCGCGCCGATGATGCGCACCTTGAATCGCTGCCCGGCCTACGTGGCACCGTACATCTGGCAACCGCACTTTCTGGAACAGCGCATCGAAGAAGTGGCGAAGGTCACCGGCATTCGTTATGGCTACCGGCCGCGGGCCCTGGAATCCGGAAAGAAGAAGGGCTTTCGCGTTGCCATCTTCGAGCCCAACATTTCTGTGGCCAAGACCTCCAGCATTTCATTGCTCGCATGCGACGAGGCGTATCGCGCTGACCCGTCGAGCGTTCAGATGCTGCATGCGCTCAACACGCTGCACATGACGACGCATCCGACCATGCTCTATCTGGCGAACTCGCTCGACCTGGTGAAGCAGCACAAGGCGGTCTTTTTGGGACGTCACGACATCGTCGGCTACATGGCGCAGCATGCCGATGCGGTGATCTCGCACCAGTGGCACAACGACCAGAACTACAGCTATCTCGATGCGCTGTACGGCAACTATCCGTTGATCCACAACTCACCCTGGCTGCGCGATGTCGCGGGCGCGGGCTACTACTACCCGGGCTTCGAAGCGGCCGAGGGCGGACGTCAATTGCGATTGGCCGCCGAGACGCATGAAACTCAACTCGGCGACTACCGCATCAAGGCCCAGCGCACCTTCGCCGCGGTCGACCCGTTCAACCGCGCCAACCTCGACGGCTATGCGGCCTTGCTGCTTCGTTTGCAAGGAGCGCCGGCATGATTGATCGCCAGCTGAAGGTCGGCGTCTCGGTTTTCGTGCGCAAGGGCGAGCAGTCGCTGTGGGAAAACGGCATCTTCCAGAACTGCCTGTTTCTGGTCATGTTGTTGATGCGCTCGCCGCGCGTATCGGCGACTTACCTGGTGGCTGGTGGGGGGGACGGGACGCCGACCGACGCGAGATTTCTGGCCGACTCGCCGGTGCCGGTGATCGACATGACGACGGCTGCCGCCGAGCTCGACGTGATGATCGAAATGAGCGCGCAGCTCTCGCGCGAATGGGTCGTCGCCTTTCGCGAGAAGGGTGGAAAAGTCGCTTCGATGCGCGTTGGCAACGACTACGTGATCGACATCGAGCGGATGGTGTTCGACAAGCCGAACG
>JAQGMP010000385.1 GCA_028292285.1 Variovorax sp.
GCCAGGGCATGAACGTCTCGATGCAGGACACCTTCAACCTTGGATGGAAGCTCGCCGCGGTCCTCGATGGACGCGCAGCACCGGAGTTGCTGCGTACCTACTCCGCCGAGCGGCAGGCCATCGCCCAGGGGCTCATCGATTTCGACAAGGAGTGGTCCAAGATCATGGGGTCGGCACCGAAAGACCCGGAGCATCCCGAGCTCGGCGGGGTCGACCCGCAGGAGTTGCAGGCTTACTTCGTGAAGTCAGGCCGATACACCGCCGGCGTCGCGACGCACTATGCGCCCACGACCGTGCTGACGGCCGAGGCGAACCACCAGGCTCTTGCCAAGGGCTTCACGATCGGCATGCGCTTTCACTCGGCACCCGTCGTGCGGCTTGCCGACGCCAAGCCGATGCAGCTCGGTCACGCGGCGCGTGCCGACGGCGCCTGGCGCCTCTACGAGTTCGCCGACGCGAGCGGCGAGCGATTGCGCCAGCTTGCCGGCTTCCTGGCGGACTCTCGCGACTCGCCAGTCCGGTGCTACACGCCAGCAGGATCGGACATCGACAGCGTCATCGACTTCCGCGCCATCTTCCAGCAGAGGCACCTCGACCTCAAGGTGGACGAACTGCCCGCGCTGTTGCTGCCGCCCAAGGGATGCTTCGGCCTCATCGACTACGAGAAGACGTATTGCGCCTACCTCAGGGCGGGTGCCGACATCTTCGATCTCAGGCGCATCGACCGCGAACACGGCGCGATGATCGTAGTGCGTCCCGACCAGTACGTCTCGAACGTGCTGCCGCTCGATGCCCACGCTGATCTCGCTGCGTTCTTCGGCCGCATTCTGCTGAACCGCCACCACGCCAAGGACACACAAATATGACTTCAGCATCAACATCATCGTCTGACAGCGTGCAGCAGGCCCGGCGCATGCGCACCGTGTTCTGGGTGGTGTCTCTGGCGACCGTGGGACTCGTCTTCGACGGCTATGACCTTGTCGTCTACGGCACGGTGGTCTCGACCTTCCTGCGCGATGCATCACACATCGGCACCGTGACCCCGGCGATCGCCGGCGTACTCGGCAGCTACGCCCTGTTTGGCGTGCTGGTCGGTGCGCTGCTGGCCGGCAGCGTGGGCGACATTCTCGGGCGGCGCAAGGTGATGCTCTTTGCCTATGCCTGGTTCTCGGTGGGCATGGCGCTGACTGCCCTGTCCACGACCGCTGCGGCTTTTGGCTGGCTGCGCTTCGCTACCGGCCTGGGCGTCGGCGCCCTGGTCGCGACGACGGGCGCGCTGGTGTCTGAATACGCGCCCAAAGGCAGGAAGAACCTGTGCAACGCCATCGTCTATGGCGGCATCCCTCTGGGCAGCCTGCTGGCCGCCCTCCTCGCCATCCTGCTGCTGCAGCACATTGGCTGGCGCGGCATGTTCAACATCGGCGCCCTGCCGCTCTTCACGCTGCTGCCGCTGGCGTACTTCAAGATGCCCGAATCTGTCGCGTGGCTGGCTTCGCGCGGCCGCATGGCCGAGGCTCGGGCCCTATCGGAAAAAACGGGTGTCGAGATCCCGCGCGAGGCAGTCGGGCTGGCGGGGCAGCCCGGCATCGACGACGAGGGCAGAGCGGGCTTTGCCGGCCTCTTCAGCGGCCACTACCTCCTGCCCACCATCGTGCTCGGCCTGATGAGTGCGACCGGCCTGGTGCTGGTGTATTCGCTCAATACCTGGTTGCCCGAGCTGATGCTTCGCGCCGGCTTCAATGCCAGAGGTTCGCTGTCGTTTCTGTTGGTACTCAATGGCGGCGCTTGGTCGGTGCGCTGCTCGCCTCGGGCGCGGCGGATCGCTTCGGTCCCAAGCCCGTCGTCGCCGGAAGTTTCGCCGTGGGCGCCGTCGCACTGATCCTGCTGACGCTGGGCTTTCCGCTGGCGGCATTGCTGCTCATCGTTGCCATCGTCGGCCTGGGAACGAGCGGCACGCAGACCCTGATCTATGGCTTCGTTGCCAATTACTACCGCACCAACGTACGCGGCGCGGGCGTCGCATGGTGCGCGGGGTTCGGGCGGCTTGGTGGCGTGGGCGGCCCGATGCTCGGAGGTCTGCTCATCGGCGCCGGGTTCGCACTGGATTCGATTTTCTACGTGCTGGCTGCGCTGGGTGCCCTCGGGGTCGTTCTGACCTTGCTTGTCCCCGTCGACCGGGTCCCGCAGGCAACGCATGCCACGCGCGAGCCCAAGGGCGATGCGATACCGGCAGGAAAGAGTAAGCAACCTTCGCCTGCACAACGTTGACCGTCGGGAAGTTCGCGCAGATCGCGCCTGGACGGGTGCGGAGCCCGGAGCAATGGCGCGTGTCCCGGCAATCGATTGAGAATGCTGCGTTAGGAATTTGCCGCCCGAACTCAACGTCGATCGCGAGACACTGATCGCTTTTGGCGCGGACACCTGATACCTGCTCGACCGCCGGCGGCACGCCCATTCTGGAAACGGGTCCGCGGTTGTGTGCCTCGGCCGGCCGACGCCGGTGGGCCATTGCAGATGGTGCTTTGTCTCGCGGACCAACCGTCACAGCCGTGGCATTGCACATGCGTTTTCAGGCATCTGCCGACCGCAGCACGGCAAGTGCAAAGCACGTCCTGCGGCAGAGTCAACTGTGCAGACGTCGAATGCCCAGGTCCTGGCAATAGGTCCACATGGCGCGGCGGCGGCAGCGTACCCCGCTACCATCCCGCAACATTGCTGCACACAAAAGCCCATGAGCTCTGACTTACCCTGCCCCTTCTGCGCGATCGATGCATCGAGGCTCGAAGGACAGAACGCGCATGCTTTCTGGATCCGGGACGGCTTTCCGGTGTCGGCGGGGCACAGCCTGATCATTCCGAAGCGGCACATCGCGTCGTTCTTCGCAGCGACCGCACAAGAGCGGGATGCCTTGTTTGGGCTTTTGGATGAAGCAAAAACTTTGATTGCCGCCGAACACCGACCCGACGGCTACAACATCGGCATCAACGACGGCGCCGCCGCAGGGCAGACGGTGCCCCACCTGCACATCCACCTGATCCCGCGCTACGCCGGCGACATGGCGGATCCACGCGGTGGCGTGCGCTGGGTTATGCCGGACAAAGCCGACTACTGGTCGCATCGCGAGTGAGCGCACCGCGACCTCCTTCGTCCTTCAGCGCCGGCTGCAGGCGCTTGGGCTTAACGCACTTCGCAGTCGACGCTGTTGGATTTTGCAGGCGCGCTTGAGGTGTTGGTCCCGGGCGTGCTGGAGTTGAAAGCGGGCGGCGGCGTGAATGTCATGCCCGGGTTCTTAGGAACCATCACGGGCGGCGTGGCGACGTTCGCGGTATAGCCGAACTGGCCGGCACTGAAGGACGTCGTGCCTCCTTTGTTCGACACGTTGATCACCCCGTCGATGACTTGAACATACAGTCCCGGTGGCAGCGTGGCCCCACCGGGTGCGCCGCTTGCGCCGGATGCACCGGGCGTTTGCGGGACGGTGATCTGCGCCATCGATGGTGTGGCGAGAACCGACAGCAAAGCGGCGAGGACGACGAATCTCTTCATGGTTGCACCGTCACGTTCATGGTTGCCGCACCTGTCAAAGCGCCTTTGGGGGTGGTGATCACGGTCGAGTCCGGGTTGCGCTTGCCCATGGCCCCAGGCGTGCTGACGAAACCGCCTTGCGCGAGCGTGATCTCCGATCGATCGAGCTGCGGCCGCACAGGGTCGTAGCTGTAGCGGGTCACGGCAATCACCGAGTCGGGCTTCATCAGGATCTCGGCGCCGTCGGTGAATTTCACGAGGGCATAACCGCGCGCTTCGGTGGTCAGGGTGTCGCCTTGCCTCACCTGCGAATCGACTGCCAGCAGTTTGCTGGCGCCGTCGGCGCCGCGGGCGACCACCAGTCCGGCCAATGTCGTGATGGCGCCGACCGTTGGGGCGGAAGGCTGGGCCAAGGCGATCTGCGAGAAAGCGAACGTGCCCAGGAAGGACAGCAGCATCGCCATGCGTCGGTTGTTTTTCATGAAGGCCTTAGTTGCAGTACATCTTCTTGGCGGTTGCGTTCACGTTCCCGCTGGACGTGGCGCTGGTGGCGTCGGCCGAACTCGTGCCTGTCTTGGCCACCGACACGCCAATCTCGGAAACGCTGAGTTCCTTGGGCGTGCTGCTAGCGATAGAGACCAACAGCTCGTTCGAGGCCTGTTGCACGGGTTTGACCGGCTCCGACGCCGTCGGCGGTGACAGCACCTGGCACAGCGCGGAGTTGGGTGCGATCGTGCAGATGTCGGCTGAGGGCGGTGGCGTTGGGGCTGGCGTTGGCGTTGGCGTTGGCGCTGGCGTTGGCACGCCGGTTGTAACTGGAGGCGGAGGCGCAGGTGGCAACACCGGCACCACCGGGGGATTCGGTGCGGGCGGGATCGTTGGGGCCGTGGTCACTGTGACGCGTGCCACCGTATCGCTGCCGACCGGGTAGCCCACCGCCAGCGTGCGGGTCGTCTCTGGCGTCACGACCGATGGCGCGTTCACCTGCGAGAACGCGCCGCCACTGGCCGGACCGCGCGCGACCACGACATCGGCTGTGGCGCCGTCGGACGGCATGCCGCCGCCCAGCGTGGACAGGTTCAGCGCGCCTCTCAGCTGGGCGGACCCGTCGACATTGAGCACGTCGGAGGTCGTACTGCCCAAGCGGATGTTCAGCGCTCCCAGCGGTCCCTGCGCGAAATTTCCCTGGATCGCCAGCGTGCCCACTGCGTCGGAGCTGCCAGGCGACAAGATGCCGTTGTTGTGCAACGTGGCACCGGTGGTGTCGCCGAGCGCGACCGCGCCTGTTCCTCGGATCGTCCCCGCGTTGTAGAGATCCTGGCCACTCTGCAGCCGGGCGCCCGTGGCAATCTCGACCGTGCCCGCGTTGGCGTTGGATTCAGAGAACGTGACGCCGAAGGCGCCTTCGTTGATCTTCAGCACGCCCCCGGCGAGGTTCGTGAGCGGCGCGGGCGTGGTGCCCACGCCGGTCTTCACGATCGTCCCACTGTTGTTGATGACGCCCTGGTAGCCGCCGCTAAAGGAACTGGTGCCAGCGGAGGCTACCTGGAGCAGCGCGCCGGCTTCGTTGTTGACCACCGATGCGGTCGCAAACTCGATGCGCGAGCCGTCGCGCACATCGAGGACGCCACCCGCCTTGTTGTTGAAGACCGAGTTCGGGTCGACGGCCAGGACACCTGGTGACGCCGGGCCCACAATGACCGCGCCAAAGTTGTCCCAGGTGCTGCCGCTGGCCAACACGAGGTTTTTGCCGATGTTCAAGCTGTTGTACGTCGTGAGTTTGTAGCCCGAGCCCTGAATGAACGTGAAAAAGCGATCGGGGTCGTCGCTCAGCGTTGGCGCTGCTGCGCCCAGCGTCACGTCGCCCAGCAGAGTCACGTTGCCAGACCACACCATGGCACCTGGGCCGGTGATGTCGGCGCCGCCGGCGAGATTCGAGTCGCTCAGCACCAGCTTGGAGGCTGGCGCCAGCGTGGTTTGACCGCCCAGGGTGCTGTGGTCGAGCGTCAGCTGGCCGGCGTCGACCTTGAGGCGACCCGTCGGACCGTTGGTCAGACCTGAGATCTGTTGGGCGCCAGTCGACGTCTTGAGAATTTCGCCGTTGTTGATCAGGTTGACCGGGTCGGTCACACCGGTTGCGCCGGTCAACGCCATGCTGTTGCTGCCCGCGAGGGTGATGCGGCCGGTGTTGGTCAGGCTCGTGGCCAGTCCCGTCGGATTGACCACGGCCAGGTTGATTGAGCCGTTGTTCACGACATCGATCTGGCCGGCGTTGTTCCAGACGCCTTGCAGCGTCTGCTCGGAGTCAACCGTCACGCGGGCATTGGTCTGCACGTTCACCGCCGCCGCGGCGATCGACGACCCATTTCCCAAGGTCGTGGTGCCCGCAGTGATGATGAGCGTGCCGTTGCCCATTGCCTCGCCTTGCGAGACGTCCAGCCTGCCCCCGTTCAGGTTCAGGTCGGCGGCCAGGGTGGCCGCAAAGCCAGGGTCTGCGACGCCACCGCGGAAATTGTTCTTCAACTCGAGCGCCAGTGCGCCCGAGGTGCTGGTGATGGGCGCGCTGATCGTGACGCTGCCGTGCGCGCGAAGGGTCAATGTGGCGTCACTGCCCATTGTCTTGGCGATTGCGGCGTTCACCGCGATGTTGCCGAGGCCAGGGCCGCCGTCGCCGGTGGCCAGCGACACGTTCGCGCCCAGGTTCAACTGGTCGGTGATGGTATTGGCGCCCACCGTGGTGCCCGTCGGGCCCGAGGTGATGGCGCCGCCGTTATCGCCCGCAGTGGTCAGGTCACCGGCCACGACTTCCAGATCGAAAGGATCGATCAGCCATTGGCCGCCCTTGCCCACCGTTGGTGCTTGCTTGACGTTCAACACGTGGCCTGACGTGTCCACAAAGCCGCCCGTGCCGATGCTGCCCATGGCCGAAACGCGGCCGTCGATGCTCGTGTTTTCCGCCGACAGGATCACCTGGCCGCCGGAGGTCCCGCTTGCGCTGATATCCGATGTCGACGTCGTCTTCAGGTTGGCGGCACGCAGGAACACGCGGCCGCCTTCGCTCACGGCGCTGCTGGCGCTGATCTCGCCTGCGTTGGTCACCAGTGCACCGCCCAGGCCGATTCGGCCAGCTTCGGCCACGATGCGGCCCATGTTCTTCACGTCGCCTGCGGCACCGGAAAGCGCGATCGAGACGCCCGGCGCGCCCGTGTCCAGGAGTTGCACGTTCTGGCCCGCGGCCAGCAGCACTTCCCCCTTCGGAGCGTTCAGCGTGCCGGCGTTCTCCACCTTGGGCGCTATCAGGTAGATGCGGCCGCCGCTCGCGGCGTTGATCGTGCCCGCATTCGTGATGCCACCGGCAGCGCCGGGTGACGCGAACGTCAGGCGGCCGGCCAGGAAGTCGGCGTCGCTCACGTTGAGGGTGCTGGCGATGAAACCGCCGACGTCGATGCGCGCGCCCTGCCCCACCATGATCCCGGCCTGATTGATAAGCCAGAGCGTACCGTTGGCTTTGATCTGGCCATAGATCTGCGACGGGTCGCTGCCGGTGACCCGCGCCAGCAGCGCGGCCGCAGCACCCGGCTGCTGGATGTCGACCAGCGCACCCGAGCCCACGTTGAACGTCGTGAAATTGACGAGCGCCTGACTCGTCGTCTGGTGGATGTTCAGTGTGCTGCCGTTCTGTACCAGGGACGCCTGCCCACCGACGAGGATGCCGCCTGTGGGCAACGCACCTGCGCCAAGCTGGGCACGCGCCCCGCCTGCGCAGATCGCCGCGACCACCAGAGAAAGGAGGCGAAGCCGGAATGCGGTGTTCGATTTCATCGGAATCTTTTTGAGAGTTCAGAACGCGAACATCGCGCTCAGGTGGGCACGCCAGTCACCGCGCTTCTCGGTGTACGAACTGCCTGATTCCAGGACGCGGGCCACGTCGAGGCGCACGCTGAAGTCACGGGCGAAGGCATAGCGCGCACCCACGCCAGTGCTGGCAACGTTGGTATGACTGGGCAGGTAGGTTCCCGCCGCCTTGCGGTTGGCGCCGTAGCCAGCGTCCACGAACACCAGCCCACGGAGATTGCCTGGCACGCCGACCCACGCGCTGAGTTCAGGCGTGTAGAGCTCGGCGTTGAGCACCACGCCACTGTCCGCGGCCACCGCTCTTTCGTCGAATCCACGCACTGCGTTCGCACCGGTCAGACCGAACTGTTCGCTTGCAACAAGCGGCGTGCGGGTGAGCTGGGCATTGCCGGCGAAACGCACCTGCCAGTCGCTGGCCAGCGCCTGCAAGACCGTCGCGCCACCGCGCACGACGATGAAGTTGTCGTGCGTGTTGCGGTTGCCCGGCGTCAGGTACGAATAGCGGTCCGTGCGGCCATCCAGGTTCGTGTAGCTCGGGCCGCTCGCAAAGTTACGCGAGAGGCTCAGGTTGTAGTTGAGCGCCTGGTCGACGCCATCGCGCTGGCCGATGTAGGTGATGCTGAGCGGTGTCGTGGTATAGGGGACGCACGAAGAGATCGGGGGTGTCGGGCCCGTGATGCTGATGGACTGGCCGTTCACGTCGCAGCGCGAGTCGATGCGCTTGCGGTCCACCCCGACGACGACCTTCGACGACGTTTCGCCCGAGCGGCCGAGGAAGTGGTTGTAGCGCAGTCCCCACGTCTCACCTTTGCCGGTGAAACCGAGCACACCCCCCAGCGTGGGTGAGCTCGAAGGTGTGTTGACGCTCGACCGGCCGTAGATCAAGTCGACGCTGTCGCCCAGCGCGTACACAGGGACGCGATAGCCTAAAGAATAGACACTCAAGTTTTGCCCGGACGGACTGTCTGGCGACGTGGCGTAGGCCAGGGTGCCCACGTGATCGAGACCAAACAGGTTGGCGTGCTGCACGGCGATGCCTGCGCGCCAGTGGCCGCTTGTTGAGGTTCCCGTGTTGTCCAGGGTGGCGATGAAACGCAACGGGTTGTGGTCGACCACAGTCACCTTGGCATCCACCGTCCCGGGGAGACTTCCTTCCGCCAGGGCCACGGAGACCTGTTTGGCTGGATTGTCGTTGGCCAGCTGGATCGATTCGGAGATTTCGCCGAGGCGCGGGGCGGCACCGATCTTGAGTGGCCCCAGGCTTGCGCGGATGTTCTCGGTGCTGAAGTGCTGGTTGCCCACCACGGTCACCGACGTCACCACGGCCTCGACGATGCGAATTCTGATCTTGCCGCCAGAAAGCTCCTGCTCGGGCACCGTCACCTTCACCGCGGTGATGCCGGCCTTTGTATACAGGCGCTCTATGACTTCGATGGCGCGCTGCACATCACTGAACTCACGCTGCGCCCCGGTCAGCGCCGCCACGGCGCGCTGGATTTCGGCAGTGGAGATCAGCGTGTTGCCCTCGACGGCGTAGTACGTGATTTCAAACCGGGGTACGGCGGCGGGGAGCACCGGATCTGCAGCATGGACCGACGAATAGGCCAGCGCACACAGGGCCAGGGCCGTCAGTCGCAACACCGACGGAGAACTGCATGGATTCATTGACGCGTTTCCGGTGGCTGCGAGACGACTCCCGCAACCGTTGTTCGTAGTCGGCACGACTCGATGCCTGTGCTCGCCACGCCAACATTTGCGCGGCTCGATCGCATCGATCTTTTGGTGCAGCACAAAACGAACGGCTCGGGCTCAACAGGACAAGTGCCATCCCCTTGGAAATCGTCGGCAGTTACCGTCTGCCCCTGACAAACTTACTTCGGGTAACCAACGGTAACATGCCTTTGTCGCAAGAAATAGGCGTGAGCGCAGGCGATGCGTTTTCGGAGACCTTTCTCACAATCGAGCACGCGCCGCGTTGTATTTCGGCGCCATCCCGCCCGCCCCTCCGCTGGAGTGCTCGTTCTGCTGTCTTGTTTACCCAGTTAAGACACTTCCCTTTTGAAATTGAGATCAAGCCAGCGTTCCACAGCCGCCGGCATCTCGCGGAGTTCGGCGTCCTAGCCTGCTGGTGCAAGGCGCTTGCAGGTGAGTAAAGGCGGGCACGATGTCCCCGGAGCACAAAATACGTGGCCTCGATCGCTGCTCCGATCGGCATTGCAGCGGGCGCAACGTGCTTGATGGGTCTCCCTTCGCCTTGAGACGGCCGATGAATTGGGGATGCCTGACGACCCCTGAAATTCGCTCGGCGCTCGTCGGCTATGTTGAATGGGAGTCATGTCTTGCCGTGATCAGTTTGCAGCCGGGTGTCGTGGCGATGTCCACGCCCCGATGCCTCGATGCGGATGGGGCGAGGTGAAAGGGCCATCCCAGGGCTGACAGACGCGCAGGCCACCCTCCCTTGACCCTCACCGCTTCTCTGGGCTTGGCCACTGAGCCATGGTCCATCGATGGACACGCAATCCAATTCTTCCTCAGGATTGAGGAACCGCAGCGCCTACGGCCTGCTCTATCTTTCTGGCAGCAGCGACCATCTTCTTCAGGTAGCGGTCGGCTGCTTCCCTGGTTGTCATCACTGACGCGATGAAGGTGATGTTCAGGCAAGCAAGGACACGTCCCTCACGCCTCAACGGTATGGCGATAGCGCCCGTCTTCACCATCCAGTCGTCATGGCGTTCCCCATAGCCCAGCTTGAGCGTGCTCGCCACCAAATTCTTGACGTACCGTGCGTCATGCGCCAACGCGTCGTCCGGATGGCCGGTGCGGCGAAGGTTCTCCAGAATCAACTGCCGCTCGGGGGATTCGCAATTTGCGAGGTAGGCCTTTCCGGTTGCCGAGCGCAGCATCGGCAGACGCATCCCTACGGTGAAACCGTCGATCGTCATCGGGCTCTGGTTGCGCGTCGTCTCGCGCAGGTACATCGCGTTGCCATGGAACGTCGCAATATCGGTCGGCCAGACGACGTCCCGTTGTAGCGCCTCCATGACCGGACTGGCCGCATGCCTCAACCAGTCTTCGTCTTTGAAGCCGTCGCTGAGCGATCGCACGAGCGG
>JAQGMP010000036.1 GCA_028292285.1 Variovorax sp.
GCGTCGGGATGTCGAAGATCAGGTCGCGTGTCGAGCCGTCTTGCCGCAGCTCGCCGTTGACCCAGCAGCGCACGCGCGTGTCTTGCCCATCGAGTGCGTCGGCGGTGACGATCCACGGACCCATCGGACAGAAAGTGTCGAACGACTTGCCCAGATCCCATTGCTGGTGCCGCATCTGCACATCACGCGCGGTCACGTCGTTGACGACGGTGTAGCCGAAGACGTGCGACATCGCTTGGGCCGCCGCGATGTTGCGGCCGCCTTTGCCGATGACCACGGCGAGTTCGGCTTCGTAGTCGATCTTCTTGGAGACCGACAACGGCAACACCACCTCGCTGCCGGTTGCGACGACGCATTCCGGCACTTTGGTGAACACGATGGGCCACTCGGCCACATCGGCATTGGCGGTTTTGAAGACCGAGTTCGACAGCTCCTTCGCGTGCTCGCGGTAGTTGCGGCCCACGCAGAAGATGTTGCGCCTCGGCCTGGGAATCGGGGCATCGAGCGTGACTTCGTTCAACGGCACACGGGTGCCGGACGCGGCCGGCAAGCGCTGTCCCGCTGCGAGGATGTCGATGAGGCATTGAACCCCTGTGTCGGCCGCGGCGGGCGGCACGTCGAATGCCTGCACGGTTCCGTTGTCGGCCGACAGCTGCCCCACGAAACGTTGGCCTTGCCATGAATACGTTGCCAATCTCAATTGCTTCTCCTTGATAGAGAAACGATTCTTGGCCGATCGATATGCCAAGACAATACCAATTGGTATTTTCAAGAGATACCAATCTACCGGGAGTTTCCCTAGTCACGACCGACATCTTCGAGTCGAGTTGGTAGGCTCCGGATTGGGTCTGATTGGTATCATCGAAGCCACGGAGGACTTCGAACATGCAGAACGCGACCACCTTGCGCGAGGCCATTTACGATCGATTGCGGAACGGGCAGTGGCGTGCCGGCGCACGCATTCCCACCGAGCGCGAACTCAGTGACCAGTACAAGCTGAGCCGTTCGACGGTGCGCCGCGTTCTGGCCGGTTTCAAGGAAAAGAAGCTCATCAGCCAGACGGTCGGAAGCGGCACCTTCGTCAGCGACGAGGTGGCCGAGCGCCTCGAACCCGTTGCCGGCAGCGTCTCGGCGACAAGTCCGGCCGAACTGATGAGTGCGCGCATCGTGCTGGAGCCCGCCATCGTCGAGATGGTGGTCTACAACGCCACCGCAGACGACTTCGCGAAGATGGAAATGTGCTGCGACCAGGCCGAACGCGCGACCTCGCTCGAGCGGTTCGAGCACTGGGACGCCATGTTCCACGAAGCCATTGCCGAAGCAGCGCACAACAACTTCGTGCTCAACGTGTTTAGGCTCATCAATCAGGTTCGCGCCGCCGGCGAGTGGGGCATGCTGAAAAAGCGCAGCGTGACAGCGGAGCGCCGCCTCGAGTACCAGGCCGAGCACCGGGCATTGGCCCAGGCGCTCAAGCAGCGCGATCAGGCTCGTGCGAAGGAGCTGACCTTGAAGCATCTGCTGCACGTGCGCAGCAATCTCCTCGGCTACTAAGTCGGGACGGGCTCGGCGCGGCTGCTCAGGTACGTTCGAGCGTGACGAAGCTGTAGGCCACCCCGTCGGCCGCCACGTGCGACTCGCGCGCTGTCTCCTGCCACTTCGAGCCCATCGTCGGCGCCCAGGCATCGCCGTCGTAGTCGCGATGGATCTCGGTGACCACCGCCCGCTGCGCCAGCGGCTCGGCCTCGGCATAGATCTGCGCGCCGCCGATCACCCACGCCTCGGCGGTCTGCGTTCGCTCTGCGAATGCCAACGCATCAAGGAGGCTTGATGCGGCTTGCGCGCCTTCGCCATGCCAATCTGCTTGCCGCGTCACCACGATATTGGTGCGGCCCGGCAACGGCCTGAACCGGGGCGGCAGCGAGTCCCAGGTCTTGCGGCCCATGATCACCGGTGCCTTGGCGGTCTGCGCCTTGAAGTGCGCCATGTCCTCGGGCAAATGCCAGGGCAAGGCGCCGTTCGCGCCGATGACGCCGTTGGCTGCGCGCGCGAAGATGAGGTTGATGCGCATCACACCGCCACTGGTGCCTTGATGGCCGGATGCGGGTCGTAGCCTTCGAAGGCGAAGTCTTCGTACTGGTAGTCGAAGATCGACGCCGGCTTGCGCTTGATCACGAGCGACGGATACGGGTGCGGCGTGCGGCTCAGTTGCAGCGCGACTTGCTCTGCGTGGTTGCTGTAGATGTGGCAATCGCCGCCGGTCCAGACGAAGTCGCCGACATCGAGATCGCATTGCTGCGCGACCATGTGCGTGAGCAGCGCGTAGCTCGCGATGTTGAACGGCACGCCGAGAAAGATATCGGCGCTGCGCTGGTACAGCTGGCAGCTCAGCTTGCCGCGCTCTCCTTCGGCCTGCGGCGGCGCCACGTAGAACTGGAAGAAGGCATGGCACGGCATGAGCGCCATCTTCGAGAGTTCGGCTACGTTCCACGCGCTCACGATGATGCGGCGCGAATCCGGATTGGTCTTGAGCGTCTTGATGACGTCGGCGATCTGGTCGATGTGGCCGCCATCGGGCGTCGGCCAGCTGCGCCACTGCA
>JAQGMP010000412.1 GCA_028292285.1 Variovorax sp.
CCAGCATGACCTTGCGCTCGCCGAGATCACCCGTCGGCGCTTCTTGCAGCGCCTCATGAAAGTGCCCGAGCACCGCATGCAGCCAATTCCCGAAGTCGCGCTTGTCGACCTCGGCATCGAGTTCGTCCGCACTGCGCAGCCCGAGTTGCCGCATCGCAAAGAAACGGTACGGGCAACGACGCAAGTCTTCGTACACGCTGGTCGAAATGCTTTCGACCGGCAGCAGCGCGCCGCTCGGTGTCGGCCGAAGCGTCGGATTCAACGGCACGTCACGCACGGTGCGCGGGTCGGTTGCCAAGCTGGCCGCCTGGTCGAACTGCAAGGCTTGCACCAACGGGCTGGGCCGCACCGGTTCGCCGCTCGCATCGGACTGGCGCCATAGCAACTCGCACGAAGGATTGCGCAAGGCGGCAGCCCACGCAGCCCGCTGCGCCGCTTCGAGCGCCTCGCGTGAAGGCAACCCGAGTTCGTCGCGCTGCGCCTTGCTCCAGTTGCCCGGCGGCTCGGGCGATGCAGGAAGTCGCCGGTCGTCGCAGCCGGGCATCACGATGGCGCCGAACTCACGGCCGAGCAGTTGATGCAGCGGCAGCACGACGACCTGCGGCGACTGGCCGCCTGTCGCGGGCCTGAAGCTGCCATCTTCGAGCACGTCGCGCACCCATGCGGTGAACTCGGCCAGCGTGTGTCGCGCGCCGCCGAAAGGCCCGCTCACGTCGTTCTCGTCGCTCTCGCTGTCAAGCCACAGCGCGGAGATGACCTTGGCGCCTGCCAGATCGGCGGCGAGCGCATCCCACTGTCCGGCGGCCTGCAGCAACTCACGCAGCGCCGACAGCCAATCGCCGAGCGGACGTGCCCGTGCCATCGGCGCACGCCGGGCTTCGATGGCTTCGGTAAACGACAGCAAGGCGAGGTCTCTTTCATGCTCACGGCGCGCCAGATGTGAGCACCATGCGAGCCAATCGCGTTGCCCCTCGCGCCGCAGTCGTGCCTCGAGCAGTTGCAAGGTCGATGAGTCCACGCCGGTGGCGGCCGCACTCTTGAGCCAATCGAGCACCTGATCGCTCGTCGCGTCGTGCGCACAGGCGCGCAAGGCGCTCATCAGCGTCGCGGCGGCGCGGGTGGTGGAAAGCTTCCATCCGGTTTCGTCGTGCATCGCCACGCCCTGCGCGGCGAGTTGCGCGCCGATGCGACGCGTCAAGGCTCGGTCGGTAGCGATCAACGCGACCGGCGCGCGGTCTTCGGCGAGTTGGCGCAGCACGCAGGCGGTGGCGAGCGCGGCTTCGTCTTCCGGGTCGGCTGCCATGTGCAGCGCTGCCACCGGCACAAGCGCGTCTGGCGCGTGGTACGTCAACGGAAGATGGATCGCGTGCTCGCCCCATAGCGCGGCAAGTTTCTGCGTCAACGGATCGGTCTGGTAGCCGTCGAGCACGATGAGCGCATCGATCTGCTTGCGCGTCGCGTCGCTCAACAACACGTCGGTGGCGTAGGCCGACGTGGCGGCCCATGCGATCGCAATACGGATCAAGGCGCTTTCGATCTTGAACCACTCGGACTCGTTGCCCGCGTCTGCAACGCGCTCGGCCCGTTGCGACCAGGCAGCGCGATCTTGCGGCAACTCGGCCGCGGCAAGCGGTGCCAATTGCATCGCAAGTTCGACCACGCGGCCGGACAAGGCGAGGCGCTCGCCGCCGAAGCCGGACTGCGTCAACAACGAATGCGCGGTAACCAGATCGCGCGCCATGTCGAAAGCGATGTCGTAGCCCGTCGGCAAGAAGCCCGCCGCGGTGTTCGCCCAGTTGCGGGTGGTCTCGAAGCGCGGCGCGAAGCCGGCGCCAGCGGTGCGCACCCACATATCGCGGGCAACCGCCATGAGCTGCGCATAGGGCACCAGCACGACCGTGCGCGCCGCGTGGAGTTGTCGGCTCTCCAGGTGCCGCGCGATCTGCGCAATGGCACCATCGGCAGCGTCGCACCACAAAGCCTGCATCGGGTGGCTGTCGGTCATGTTCTATCGGGAGATTGAGGGGGCTACGGCTGGCTTTGGCTATCGTCGCCATAGCCTCGGCGCACACCACGCCGCTACTTGGTTTCTGTCACAATGAACCACACTTTAGCTGTACCAAAACTCTCTCTGCGCACAAGGAAAATCACATGGCCAGCGACCTCATCAAACATATCTCCGATTCTTCCTTCGAAGCCGACGTGCTCAAGTCGGGCAAACCTGTGCTCGTGGACTACTGGGCCGAATGGTGCGGTCCGTGCAAGATGATCGCGCCCATTCTCGACGAGGTGTCCAGCACCTACGAAGGCAAGCTGCAGATCGCCAAGATGAACGTCGACGAAAACCGCGACATCCCGGCCAAGTTCGGCATTCGCGGCATCCCGACCTTGATGCTGTTCAAGGACGGCCAGCTCGCCGCCACCAAAGTCGGCGCCATGAGCAAGGCGCAATTGACCGCTTTCATCGACCAACAACTGGCGTGATTTTCAAGGCGGGTGGCGCGCAACGCGCCGCCCGCTCGATTTGCTGCATAATTGGCGGTAGATCACCGGCTCGCCATGGCGCCCGGTTCGCAGTTTGAAGTTTTCCTCCGGTTTGTGATGCGCCTCTAGCCTCACATCAAACCTCCCCCCTCTTAGTTTTCCAGTCAGATTTCCCCGCGAGGGGTCATTCCATGCACTTAAACGAACTCAAGGCACTCCACGTGTCTGAAGTCCTCAAGCAGGCCGAAGCCCTTGAGATCGAAAACGTCGGCCGCATGCGCAAGCAGGAGCTGATGTTCGCGATCATCAAAAAGCGCGCGAAGGCCGGCGAACAGGTTTTTGCCGACGGCGTTCTCGAAATCCTGCCCGATGGATTCGGCTTCTTGCGAAGCCCGGACACCAGCTTCACGGCCAGCACGGACGACATCTACATCAGTCCGAGCCAGGTGCGGCGCTTCAACCTGCACACCGGCGACATGATCGAAGGCGAAGTACGCACACCCAAAGACGGCGAGCGCTACTTTGCGCTGACCAAGCTCGACAAGGTCAACGACGGCCCGCCCGAGCAGAACAAGCACAAGGTCATGTTCGAGAACTTGACGCCGCTGTCCCCCAAGGAACAGATGAAACTGGAGCGCGACAACTTCAAGGGCG
>JAQGMP010000424.1 GCA_028292285.1 Variovorax sp.
CGCCCAAGCGGCGGCGCGGCTCGAACAGTTGCTGGCCGACGGCGTGTGCGCCATCGAGATCAAGTCCGGCTACGGGCTGGCGCTCGAACACGAGAGGAAGCAGTTGCGCGTCGCGCGGCGGCTCGGCGAGGTTTACGGCGTGACGGTGCGAACCACCTTTCTGGGCGCGCACGCGCTGCCGCCCGAGTACGCGGGGCTGCCCGACGGAAGCAGCCGCTACATCGATCTGGTCTGCCGCGAGATGCTTCCCGCGCTGGCCGCCGAGGGTCTGGTCGACGCGGTCGACGTGTTCTGCGAGCGCATCGCGTCGGCTGCAAAGCCTGTTGTCCGAAGGCGTTTGCGCCATCGAGATCAAGTCGGGCTACGGTCTGGCGCTGGAACACGAACGCAAGCAGTTGTGCGTGGCGCGACGCCTGGCCAAAGCGCATGGCGTGACGGTGCGCACCACGTTCCTCGGAGCGCATGCGCTGCCAACCGAATACGTTGGCCGGAGCAGCGACTACATCGATCTGGTGTGCAATGAAATGCTGCCCGCGCTGGCCGCCGAAGGGCTGGTCGATGCGGTGGATGTGTTCTGCGAGCGCATCGCGTTTTCGCTCGAAGAAACCGAGCAGGTTTTCAAGGCCGCGAGAACGCTCGGCCTGCCGGTCAAGCTCCACGCCGAGCAACTCTCCGACATGGGCGGCGCCACGCTCGCCGCACGTTACGGCGCACTCTCGTGCGACCACATCGAGCACCTGTCGCAAGCCGGCATCGAGGCCATGCGAGAAGCAGGCACCGTCGCCGTGCTGTTGCCCGGCGCGTTCTACACATTGCGCGACACGCAGCTGCCACCGATTGCCGCCTTGCGCGCGGCCGGCGTGCCGATGGCGGTGTCGACGGACCACAACCCGGGCACGTCGCCCGCGTTGAGTTTGCTGCTGATGGTGAACATGGCTTGCACGCTGTTTCGCCTCACCGTTCCCGAAGCGATCGATGGCGTGACGGTGCACGCGGCGCGCGCGTTGGGCTTGCAGGACACGCATGGCACGTTGGCGGTGGGGCGGCCGGCCAATTTCGTTTTGTGGGACTTGCAGGATGCGGCGGAGCTGGCTTACTGGTTCGGTCAGCGGCCAGTGAAGGCTGTGGTGCGGCAGGGGCGGATTGCGGCGGGGGTCGGTTCGTGAGCCAGGTATTGTTCCCTCTCCCTCCGGGAGAGGGCCGGGGTGAGGGCAGGATGCACAACGACCGCCGCCTCTCTACGCAACCCAAACAAGCCCTCGCGTCATGACAAAAACAATCTTCGCCAAAGACGCCCTGCTTCCCACGGGCTGGTCTGACAACGTCCTGTTGTCCTGGACTGAAGACGGCCGCCTGACCCAAGTCCAAACCAATGCAAAGCCGCCGCAAAACGCCCAAGTCGCCCAAGGCCCGCTCATCCCCGGCATGCCCAACCTCCACTCGCATGCCTTTCAGCGCGCCATCGCCGGCCTCACCGAATTTCGCGGCCAAAGCATCGACGGACAGCAAGACAGCTTCTGGAGCTGGCGCACCTTGATGTACCGCTTCGCGCTGCGGCTCGACCCCGCGCAAATGGAAGCCATCGCACTCGGCCTGTATGTCGAGATGATCGAAGCCGGCTACACGTCGGTCTGCGAATTTCACTACGTCCACCACGATGCCGATGGCCGCCCGTACGCCGACGATGCCACGCTCGCGCTCGCTCTCATGCGTGCGGCGCAGCGCGCCGGCATCGGCCTCACCTTGCTGCCGGTGCTGTACCAAACGAGCGGCTTCGGCGGCACTGCGCCAGGCGAAGGACAGCGCCGCTTTGTCCGCTCGACCGACTCCATGCTGCGCCTGCTCGAACGCCTCAAGCCGCTGTGCGATGCGCAGGGCGCGCGGCTCGGCCTGGCGCCGCATTCGCTGCGCGCGGTGCCGCCCGACGGCCTGCGTGAAGCGCTCGCCGGACTCGATGCCATCGACGCCACGGCGCCGGTTCACATCCATATCGCCGAGCAGACCAAAGAGGTCGACGACTGCAGCGCCTGGAGCGGTCAACGTCCGGTGGCTTGGCTGCTCGACCATGCCGATGTGGACGCGCGCTGGTGCCTCGTGCATGCGACGCACATGGACGCCGACGAATACGCGCGTGCTGCCAGCAGCGGCGCCGTCGCAGGGCTGTGCCCGACCACTGAAGCCAACCTTGGCGACGGCATCTTCGACATGCCGGCATGGCGTACGGCAGGCGGTCGGTGGGGCATCGGCTCGGACAGCCACAGGTGCGTCAACGCCGCCGAAGAGTTGTTGATGCTCGAATACAGCCAGCGCCTCACGACGCGGCAGCGCAACGTCGCCGCGGACACTGCGCAACCGCAGGTCGCGACTGCGATGACGCTGGCTGCGGTGCGAGGCGGTGCGCAGGCAGCGGGTCGTGACATCGCCGGGCTCACAGTCGGTCAACACGCCGACTTCGTCGTGCTCGATGCCGCACATTCATCCATCGCTGGATTGAGCGCCGCCGACATGCTCTCGTCGCACGTCTTCGCGAGCCATCGCACCAGCGCCATCGACGCGGCGTGGGTCGGCGGTGAACAGCGCACGAAGGGCG
>JAQGMP010000426.1 GCA_028292285.1 Variovorax sp.
TCGCGCAGCGCGTCGCCGCGCAACGGCGTCTGGCAGATGCGCAGTTCGGCCAGCGCTTCGACCGCGCTCCAGTCGGCCAAGCGCCGGGCGGCGTGTTCGTAGTCGTCGAGCAGCACGACGAGGGGGCGGTTCGGCATCGGGGCTTTCAATCTTTGTCAGTCTTGCGTCGCGGCCGTGTCGACCACCAGCGCCGCGTTCAGCTCGCGAATGCGCTGATCCACGTAGTAGCCGCCGTATTCGGTGTAGCGAAGAAAGGGGCGCGCGCAACGCACGCACTGCCAGACCTCGCAGCGGTTGTAGGGGAAGTGGCCGAGCGCGATCGGTGCGTCGGGCGCGTCGTAGCGCGTGCCTTGCGGATGGTGTTCTTCGAGCGTCGGCTCGTCGTACGGATCACGGTCGTTGGTGCGGCCCACGCTGCGCAACAGCGACGCGTCGAAAGTGGCCGGCAGGCTTTCCCAACCGGCACACTTCAACGCGCTGCAGGCACACGGGGCGTCGGGCGGCGTGTACCGCGAAGCGATCGCGACGATCTGCGCGGCGGTGAGCGCCGGCATCAAGCCCTCTCAATCAGGTGTGGCGCCCGAGGTCTTGACGACCTTGGTCCACTTGTCGAGATCCTTTTGCGCGAAGGCCTTGAACTCCGGCGTCGTCATGGCCATCGGCTCGGCGCCGAGCGCGAAAAGGCGCGCCTTCATTTCGGTGCTGGCGAGCGCCTCGCGGACCGCATCGTTCAGCTTCTTGGCGATGGCCGGGTCGAGGCCGGCCGGCGCCATGAGCCCGTACCACGGCTTGGCATCGAAGCCCGGCAGGCCGAGTTCGGCAACGGTCGGAATGTCGGGGAAAGCGGCGGAGCGAACCGCGCCGGTGCTGGCCAGTACGTTGATCTTGCCGGCCTTGACGTGCGGCATGGCCGGCACCGGGTTCTCGAACGAGATCGGCACCTGGCCGGCCAGCAGGTCGTTCATCGCCGGGCCCGAACCCTTGTACGGAATGTGCTGCATCTTGATGCCGGCGGCCTGGTTGAACATCTCTCCGATGATGTGCTGGGGCGTGCCCGAACCGGCCGAGGCGAAGTTGATCTTCTCGCCCTTCTTGCTGCGCGCGATCAGGTCCTTGATCGACGTGATGCCCGACGCCGGATTGGCGAGCACGACGAACGACGCATTGGCGATCGGCGCGACGAAGGTGAAGTCCTTGATCGGGTCGTACGGGATCTTCGCGTAGAGCGACGGCGAAATGACGATCGGCCCGCTGGCGGCCAGCAGCAGCGTGTAGCCGTCGGGCGCCGCCTTCGACACGTAGTCGGTGCCGACATTGCCGCCCGCGCCGCCCTTGTTCTCGACGATGACGGTCTGCCCCAGCTTTTGCTGCAGCGGCTGCGCGAGCAGGCGCGCCAGCACGTCGGTGGTGCCGCCCGGCGCATACGGCGAAATGATCCGGATCGATTGCTTGGTGGGCCAGGCCGGCGCCTGCGCGAGTGCGACGGCGGGCAGCAGTGCTGCGGCGGCGGCTGCTGCGAAGAACGGCAAGGCTGTGTTGAAGATGCGGCGCTGAATCATTTGGTGGTCCCTTGTTTGATCGACCCCGACGATGCCACAGATGACACACGCTTGTCATCGGCGGCGACCAGCATGCGTGGGGTTGCTCCAACTTCAAAAAACACCATGAACACCCTTGCGGCCTCCGACGCGACCCTTCCGGTTCATCCCAAGCCGGTGCAACGTCCCCGGCTCGACGCCAAGCCCGGGCCGGTCACGCTGATCGTCTTCGCCGGCCTGCTGGCCGCCGGCCTTCTGTACACCGCCTGGAGCCTGACGAACGACGTGCGCGCCGCCAGCGCGCCGACGACGACCTGGGTCCCGTACATCCTGCTCGGCGTCGCCTTGCTGGTTGCGCTGGGCTTCGAGTTCGTCAACGGTTTCCACGACACCGCCAATGCCGTGGCCACGGTGATCTACACGCATTCTTTGCCGCCGAACTTCGCGGTCGTGTGGTCGGGCTTTTTCAACTTTCTGGGCGTGCTGGTGTCGAGCGGTGCGGTCGCCTTCGGCATCATTTCGCTGCTGCCGGTCGAGCTCATCCTGCAGGTCGGCTCGGGGGCAGGCTTCGCGATGGTGTTCGCGCTGCTGATCGCCGCCATCGTGTGGAACCTCGGCACCTGGTGGCTCGGCTTGCCGGCCTCGTCGTCGCACACATTGATCGGCTCGATCATCGGCGTGGGCGTGGCCAACGCGCTGATGCATGGACGCGACGGCACCAGCGGCGTCGACTGGCCGCAAGCCATCAAGATCGGCTATTCGTTGCTGCTGTCGCCACTGGTCGGTTTCGGCTGCGCGGCGTTGCTGCTGCTCGCGCTGCGCACCTTCGTCAAGAACCGCGAACTCTACGAAGAGCCGCGCGGCGAGGCACCGCCGCCCCTGTGGATCCGCGGCCTGCTCATCCTGACCTGCACCGGCGTGTCGTTCGCGCACGGCTCCAACGACGGCCAGAAGGGCATGGGGCTCATCATGCTCATCCTGGTCGGCACGGTGCCGATGGCCTATGCGCTGAATCGATCGATGCCGGTCGACCAGACGGTGCGCTTCGTCGCGGTCGCAGAAAGCGCACAAAGCGCGTTGAACCGCAATGCCTCGGCCGTCACGTCGCTGCCGGCCCTGCAGCCCGCCGCGGCGCGCGAGGTGCTCTCGACCTATGTGCGCACACGTGAATTCAATCCATCGGTCGTGCCGGCGCTGGCCGCCACCGCCGGCAGCATCGGCTCGCAAGTGAAGCAGCACGGCTCGCT
>JAQGMP010000433.1 GCA_028292285.1 Variovorax sp.
AAAACATCAGCCTGCGCCACAACGAGAGCGCGCTGCGCGTGCAGGCGCTGGCCGGGCTGCGCGCGTCGGAACAGGCGCAGGCCGAGCGGCTTCGCTTTTTTTCCGCCGCCAACCACGACCTGCGGCAACCGGTGATGGCGATGGGCCTGCAGGCCGAAGTGCTGCGGCAACAGCTGCGCGCCGGCGAAAGCGCGGCCGTGGTGCAAGGCTCGGTCGACGCGCTGTCGCGGGCACAGCAGGCGCTCGAAGGGCTGACCAACCAGCTGCTCGAAATCGGCCGCATCGAAGCCGCCGCCGACCCGCTCACGCTGACCGCGGTGGCCCTCGCCCCGCTGATGAACGAGTTCGCACGCCAAGCCGGCAGCGGCCGTGTGCGCGTGCGCTGCCCGGCCGAAGCCATCGTCTGGACCGACGCCGTGGCGCTGCGCCGCATCGTCGCCAATCTGGTCGACAACGCGATCAAGTTCGCGCCCAACGGCCGCGTGCTGCTGGCCTGCCGCCGCCGGCCGAGCGGCTGGCGCATCGAGGTGCGAGACGGCGGCATCGGCATCGCGCATGAGGCGCAGGAGCGCGTGTTCGGCGACTTCGAGCAGGTCGGCAACGTGGAGCGCAATCTGCAGCGCGGCCATGGCCTGGGGCTGGCCATCGTGCGGCGGCTGGCGCTGCGCCTCGGCGTGCAGATCACGCTGCGGTCGATGCCCGGGCGCGGCTCGGTGTTCGCTTTCACCTTGCCGTCGGCGCCGCGTGACGCGCACCCGGAACGCACCGCCCGCGCCGCCAACGCTGCCGCGGCCAGCACCGCGGCAGCCGACGCCACGCTGCTGGCGCCCGGCCTCGCGGTGCTGGTGGTCGAAGACAACGCCGTGGTGGCCGACAGCCTGGCGGCGCTGTTGCGCCAATGGCAAGCGCTGCCGCGCGTCTACGAAAGCGCAGCCGAGGCGCTGGCGCTGGCCGACCTGCACGCCATCGATGTCGCGCTGTGCGACATCCGCTTGCCGGGCGCGCTCGACGGCATCGCGTTGGCGCGGCGCCTGCAGCTGCAAAAGCCGTCGCTCACCATCGCGCTGATCTCCGCCGACATCGACGAAGCGACGCTGCACCTGGCCGCCGAGCGCGGCTGGCATGCGCTGCGCAAACCGGTGCAGCCGGCGGAGCTGCGCGGCATCTTGCTGCAGGCGCGGCGGCAAGCCGCCGGACCCGCGCCCTGACGCGGTCCGGCATTTTCTTTTTGCCCGCTCGCGCCCATGACTGCGCCGTCACCCTCAGGTTTCGCGGCCACCGAGCCCCGCTACGGCATCGTCGCCATTGCACTGCACTGGTTGCTCGCGCTCATGATCGTCACGTCTTTCGGTGTCGGCCTCTACATGACCGGGCTGCCGTTTTCGCCGGCTCGGCTGAAGCTCTACAACTGGCACAAGTGGGCGGGCGTCACGATCTTCACGCTGTCGGCGTTGCGTCTGCTGTGGCGGCTCGGCCATCGGCCGCCGGCATTGCCGGATCGCATCGCGGAGGCCATGCCGCGCTGGCAACACGGGGCGCACCGCGCCATGCACCTGGCGCTGTACGTGCTGTTCTTCGCGGTACCGCTGTTCGGCTGGGCCTACACCACGATGCTCGGTTTTCCAGTGGTGTGGTTCGGCGTGCTGCCCTTGCCGGACATCCTGCCGGTCGACGTCGATCTGGCCGAGCACGTGCTGAAGCCGCTGCACAAGGCGAGCGCGTTCTTGCTGGCGGCGGTCGCGGCAGTGCATGCGGCGGCGGCACTCAAGCACCAGTTCATCGATCGCGATAACCTGCTGCACCGCATGAAGCCTGGACGGCGCAAGGAGCACTGAGCATGAACAAAACGACGTTTGTCCGCATGACACGGCGCGCCGCCGGCGTCGGCATCCTGCTGCTGGCCGCGACAACGATGCTGTGCGCCGCCGCCGACCCGGCCCTGCTGCAGCATGGCAAAAGCCAGATCGCCTTCGTCACCAGGCAGATGGGTGTGCCGGTGCAGGGCACCTTCAAGCAGTTCGATGCACAAGTGGCTTTCGATCCGAAAAAGCCCGAGGGCGGCACGATCGCGCTGCAGATCGACATCGGCAGTGCGTCGCTCGGCGTACCGATGTCCGATGCCGAACTGCCGACGCCGACCTGGTTCGACGCCGCCACGTTTCCGACGGCACGCTTTCAGTCGAGCGCCATCAAAGGGCTGGGCGCCGGCAAGTTCAAGGTCGCCGGCAAGCTCACGATCAAAGGCATCGGCCATGACGTGACGGTGCCGTTCGCCATCACGCAGGCTGCTGCCGGCGAATCGGTGGCGGTCGGTAGCTTTGCGATCAACCGGCTCGACTACAAGGTCGGCGAGGGCGAATGGACCGACACGTCGATGATCGCGAATCCGGTGCAGGTCAACTTCACGATCACTCTCAGCGGGCTCGGACCCCTTTGAAAACAGAGACATCCTCATGAAGACATTCAACGGCACCAGCGTGTTCGCCACGCTGGCCACAGCGGCCGCACTCGCAGCGCTCATGCTCGCGAGCACATCGGCCAGCGCGCAGTTCAATCCGCCCGTCAAGGTGATGCCGGGCGGCGGCCCCGCCAAAGGCGCCAACTACGTGGTCGACCCGACCCACACCTTCGTCATGTACGAGATGGGCCACTACGGCACCACGACCAACCGCGGGCGTTTCAGCACCAAGGACGGCGGGGTACAGATCGATGCCACCGGCCAGAGCGGCAAGGTCGATATCACGATGGACATGAGCTCGATCAACACCGGCGTCGACCTGCTGAACCGGCACGTGCAGAGCAAGGATTTCTTCAACATCGCCGAATTTCCGACCGGACGTTTCGTGGCCGACCGCATCGCCATCAACGGCGACAAGGTGGCCGAGGTGCCCGGCACGCTCACGCTCATGGGCCAGACCCGGCCGGTCACGCTCAAGGCTAACCGCTTCAACTGCTACGTGAGCCCGCTGATCAACCGGCAGGTGTGCGGCGGCGATTTCGAAACGACTGTCGAGCGCAGCGACTGGGGCATCACATGGGGCCTGAACTTCGGTTTCGAGAACAAGGTGAAGCTGCTGGTGCAGGTCGAGGCGATCAACCTGCAGCCGCCGACGCCCTGACCGGCTCCGTGACCGACGCGCGCTGATCAGGCCTTCAGAGCAGGCTTTCCGGCGTCAACGGCGCCAGCAGTTCCAGCGTGGCGCGGCCCCAGAAATCCGAGTCGGGCTCTTCGGTGAGCACCGTTTGCCGGCCCGCTTCTTCGCTGACCCATTCGAGCTGGCTGTCGCTCCCTTTCGCAAAGCGCAGGCGATAGGCGCCCTGCTGCTTCAGCACCTCCATCAGCTTCAATGCCTGCTCGGCCATCTCGGGGCTGTGGATGATGAGCCCGATCTCGGTGTTGTGCGTCTCGGAGCGCGGGTCGAAATTCATCGAGCCGACGAACAGCGTGCTGCGATCGAAGATGGCCGACTTGGCATGCAACCGGCCGATGGTGGTGCCGAAGAGCCCGAGCCTGACGCTCTGCCGCGTACGCACCGAACTCAGCTCGTAGAGATCGGCGCCGAGCCGCAGCATGTCGGCCCGGTAGCGGCGGTAACCGGTGTGCACCACCGGCTCGTCGGTGGCGGCCAGCGAATTGGTGATGACGGTGATCTTGACGTTGCGGCCGCGGATTTCGCGCATCACCTCGATGCCGGCCTTGCCCGGAATCAGGTAGGGCGACACGAGCGTCACTTCGGAGCGCGAGCGGCGCATCTGCTCGACCACGTTGTAGCGCACGCTGTCGACGTCGAGCAGCGGCACGCCGCCATACGTCACCTGCTTGCCGATGACGCGCTCGGGCGCGTCGGCATAGGCCTCGGCGGTGGCCCAGATCAGGTTGAGGCTGGCGCCGCCGAACTCCTCCGACAGCGCGCCGTAGCCCAGCACGTCGTTGGGCGCGGGCGGCGGCGGCGGCGGTGTGGTGGCCGGGCCGGTCATCGCATCGAAGCGGCTCTGCAGTTCGTCACGCGACAGCGACGTCTGCACCACCTCGCCGACCGGCCGCACGTAGATGCTGTTCCAGTACTGGTCGAACAGGTCGCCCAGCCGCGGGATCAGCGCGCCCGTCACGAAGGTGTCGAGGTCGATGAAGTTCTGGCCCGCCGTGCGCGTGAAGTACTGGTTGCCGATGTTGCGGCCGCCCGCCACACCCATCGCACCGTCGACGATGAAGAGCTTGTTGTGCATGCGCCGGTTGACGCGCGCAAAGTCGAAAAGCGACGCGGTAAAGCGGTTCAGCAAGCCGCTGCGCCAGGCCGGGAACGGGTTGAACAGGCGCAGTTCGACATTGGGCGTTGCGGACAGCCCGAGGAGCAGCTCGTCTTCGCCCGAGGTGTACAGATCGTCCATCAGCAGCCGCACGCGCACGCCGCGCGCGGCCGCATCGCGCAGCGTGCGCAGCAGGTAGCGCCCGGTTTCGTCGTTCTCGATCTGGTAGTACTGGACGTCGATGGTGCGCTGGGCCCGGCGCGCCAGTTCGATGCGGGTGTTGAAGGCGAAGTCGCCGCCCGGCATCAGCCGAAAGCCTGTCAGGTCTCGGTCGGGCTGCGACGCGATGGCGAGCTTGCCGAGCGGCGTGTCGGGCGAGACCGTCATCGCCGTTGTGGCGGGCCGCGCGGCCGGGTCGGGCAGCGTGGCGCAACCGGTCGTCAGCAGGAGCAGCAGCGTCATTGCTGCACACATCGCTGCCATGGCCGCCGTCGCCGCCACCCTGCGAGCGAGGCGGCTGGCGGCCATCAGAGCGCCTTGCGCAGATTTGCCGGCGCGATGCGCAGTGCTTCGCGGTACTTGGCAACGGTGCGCCGCGCGCACTCGATGCCCTGCTCTTTCAGCATGTCGGATATCTGGCTGTCCGACAGCGGCTTCTTGATGCTCTCGGCGCTCACGAGTTGCTTGATGAGCGCGCGCACCGCAGTGCTCGACGCGTTGCCGCCGGTCTCGGTGCCGAGCGCGGAGCCGAAGAAGTACTTGAGCTCGACCGTGCCGTACGGCGTGGACATGTACTTGGCGGTGGTCACGCGGCTGATGGTCGACTCGTGCAGGCCCAGCTCGTCGGCGATCTCGCGCAGCACCAGCGGGCGCATCGCCAGTTCGCCGTGGACGAAGAAGCTTTTTTGCCGCTCGACGATGGCGTTGCTCACCCGCAGGATGGTGTCGAAGCGCTGCTGGATGTTCTTGATGAACCAGCGCGCCTCCTGCAGCCGCTGCGACAGCGCCTGGCTGCCCTCGCCCTTGTGCGCCTTGAGCGCGCCGGCGTAGATGTCGTGTACGCGCAGCCGCGGCATCACGTCGGGGTTGAGCATCACGCGGAACTTGAGCGTGGCGCCGCGGCCGGTGCGGGTGACGATCACGTCGGGCACCACGATATTGCGTTCGACATCGACGAAACGACGGCCCGGCTTGGGCTCCAGCCTGGCGATCATCTGCAGCGCGCTGCGCACTTCTTCTTCGTTGCTGCGCGTGAGCGTGGCCAGGCGCTTGAAGTCGCGCCGCGCCAGCAACTCCATCGGCTGCTTGCAGATCAGGATGGCGGTCTTGCGGATCTGCTTTTCCTCGTCGGTCTCGTCTTGGTGCGCGAGCGCCTTCAGCTGGATTGCCAAACACTCGCCGAGGTCGCGTGCGCCGACGCCGACCGGCTCCAGGCTCTGCAGCAGGCCGAGCGCCACCTGAAAGTGATGCACCAGGCCGTCGAACTGGTCGTTGTCGTCGCCCGCGAGCCCCGAGGCCAACGCCGGCAGCGAGTCTTCGAGGTAGCCGTCGTCGTTCAGCGATTCGATGAGGAAGCGCAGCGCGGCCTGGTCGTTTTCGTTCAGCCGCAGGCTCAGCGCCTGGCGATGCAGGAACGATTGCAGCGACTCCTGGCTGCGCGCGAGTTCGGTGGCGTCGGTGCGCTCGCTGCCATCGTTCGGGCCGAGGTTGTTGCTGCTGGCCGGCGCCTCGCCGCCCCATTCGCCGTCGTCCGGCGTCATCTCGACCGTGCCGTCGCCGCCCCAGTCGGGCTCCTGGTCGGACATCTCGGTGGCCGGCGCTTCGGTCTCGCTGGTGGTCGCCGTGCTGGCGCCGTCGGCGTTCGACGCGAGCGCACTCGGCGCGAATTCGCCGTCGCTCTCGCTCTGGCGGTCGCCTTCATGCTCTTCGCGCGGCGCCGGCGCGTCGGACACGTCGATGCCGAATTCTTCGCGCGCCGCCTCTTCGGCCGTGCGCTCCAAAAACGGGTTGTCGTCGAGCATCTGCTCGACCTCCTGGCTCAGCTCGAGCGTGGACAGCTGCAACAGCCGGATCGACTGCTGGAGTTGCGGCGTCAGCGCGAGATGCTGCGAGACACGCAGCGATAAACCCTGTTTCACCGAAGGATCACCAAAAACACCGCAGAAGCGGCTTTGCCGGGCTGCTGGTGTTCCCCCCGGTCAGCGGGTGGAAGAAGCGACACGCAGTGCGCGACGACCTGGGGGCGAGCCACCTTGCTCACATCCGGAAGTGTTCGCCCAGGTACACGCGTCGTACCTCGGCGTTGTCGACGATCTCCGAAGGCGTGCCTTGTGCCAGCACTTGCCCGTCGCTGATGATGAAAGCGTGATCGCAGATGCCCAGCGTCTCGCGCACGTTGTGGTCGGTGATCAGCACGCCGATGCCGCGTTCTTTCAGAAAGCTGATGATTCGCTGGATTTCGATGACGGCGATCGGGTCGATGCCGGCGAACGGTTCGTCCAGCAGGATGAAGCGCGGCTGCGTGGCCAGAGCGCGGGCGATTTCGACCCGGCGCCGCTCGCCGCCCGACAGCGACAACGCCGGCGAGTTGCGCAAGTGGTCGACGCGCAGGTCGTTCAGCAGTTCGCTCAGCCGCTCTTCCATGCGCGCCTTCGACAGCGGGACCGACTTGCCGGACTCGTCGGTGTCGAGCTGCAGTTCGAGCACGGCACGCACGTTTTCTTCGACCGTGAGCTTCCGGAAGATCGAGGCTTCCTGAGGCAGGTAGCTCAAGCCCATGCGCGCGCGCTTGTGGATCGGCATGTGCGCGATCGGCTCGCCGTCGATGGTGATCTCGCCCGCGTCGGCACGGACCAGTCCGACGATCATGTAGAACGACGTCGTCTTGCCGGCGCCGTTC
>JAQGMP010000460.1 GCA_028292285.1 Variovorax sp.
CTGCGCTTGCCGCTGGGCACCGGCCTGCTTGGCCGCGTCGTCGATCCGCAAGGCACGCCGCTCGATCACCAAGGCCCGCTGGCGGACGTCAGCGCCGAGCCGCTGGACCGCCAGCCGATCAACGCGATGGACCGCGCCCCGGTGCGCGAACCGCTCGACACCGGCGTGCGTGCGATCAATGCGCTGCTCACGGTCGGACGTGGCCAGCGCATCGGCTTGTTCGCGGGCTCCGGCGTCGGCAAGAGCGTGCTGCTCGGCATGATGGCGCGCTACACCGAAGCCGACGTGATCGTGGTCGGCCTCATCGGCGAGCGCGGCCGCGAGGTCAAGGAATTCGTCGAAGACATCCTCGGCGAAGAAGGCCGTGCGCGCTCCGTCGTGGTGGCCGCGCCAGCCGACTCACCGCCGTTGTTGCGCATGCAAGGTGCCGCGTACGCGACCGCCGTGGCCGAATACTTTCGCGACCGCGGGCAGCACGTGCTGCTGCTGATGGATTCGCTCACCCGCTACGCGATGGCGCAGCGCGAAATCGCGTTGGCCATCGGCGAGCCGCCCGCCACAAAGGGGTATCCGCCATCGTGCTTCGCCAAGCTGCCGCAGCTGGTCGAGCGCAGTGGCAACGGGCTGAACGGCGTCGGCTCGATCACCGCTTTCTACACCGTGCTGTCGGAAGGCGACGACCAGCAAGACCCGATCGCCGATGCGGCGCGGGCCATTCTCGATGGCCACATCGTGCTGTCGCGCTCGCTGGCTGAAGAGGCGCATTTTCCGGCGATCGACGTCGAACAATCGGCCTCGCGCGTAATGCACAACGTCGTGTCGCGCGAGCACACCGATTGCGCGCGCCGCTTCCGTGCCGTCTATGCGCGATATCGGCAAAGCCGCGATCTGGTGCGGCTCGGCGCCTATGCATCGGGCAGCGACCCGGCGCTCGACGAAGCGATCCGGCTGCAGCCCGCGATGACCGCTTTTTTGCAGCAGGACATGTACGAAGCCGCGACGCTCGGTGCGAGCGTCGGCGGCATGGCGCACACGCTGGGCTGAAGCGCATGACTCGCACGCTTCACATGGCCTCCTCGCATTTCACTCTCACGATCCCGAAAGCCGAACCATGTCGAACCTGAGCGCCTTGCAGACCGCCGTGTCTCTGGCCACGAGCGAACGCGACGCCGCAGCGCAACGTCTGGCGCAGGCGCGCCAGGGCTGGCTCGCGACGCAGGTGCAACTCGATCAGCTCGAAACCTACGCGCAGGAAACGATGACGCGATGGCAGGTGCAGTCGGCCCGCGTCACGCCGGAGATCATGGCGCATCACTACCAGTTCATGGAGCGCCTGACGCATGCCATCGCGCTGCAGAAGAGCGCGGTCACGCAGCAGGTGAACCAGGTCGCGCTGATGGCCGACCGCATGCGTGTGGCCGAAACGCGGCGCGAAAGCCTGGTGCAGCTGCACGCCAAGCGCGAGACCGAACAACGTCGTCTGACCGATCGGCGCGAGCAGAAGGTGTCGGACGAGCAGGCCGCATTGCAATACCGTCGCCTGGCTGGCGGCGTGATGGGAGGACTCTGATGGCGATCGAAATTGCACGCAGCAACGAAGTGCCGGCGGCGTCGGGCGGATCGCGTGGGCGGCCAGGCTCGAACGACGGCGCAGACAGTACCTATGGTGCGAACAGCTTCGCGTCGGCGCTGGCCTCGGCCGATCGGGAGCCGAACGCGGACGCGTCGAATACGGCTGCATCGAATGCAGCGAATGCAGCGAATGCAGCGGACGGTGCATTGTCTTCCGACGCCGCACGTGCGGCCGCTGTTCGCAATTCAGGGCGCGACACAGGGCGCGATGCAGCGTCCCGCGACACGGGCGACACGGGCGGCATGGATGCCCGCAGCCGTGCCGATCGCACAACCGACCGCAGTCGTGACCGAGTCAGTGACCAAGGCAATGACCGCAGTCTCGACCGCGATGGCGATCGGCGCAGCGACACCGGCTCATCGTCAGCAACGGATGCGACAGCCAACGCGGCGGCGAACACGCCGGCCGCTGTGATAACGCCGGCCGACACGTCGGCCTTGCTGCTGGCGCAAAGCAATCTAACCGCTGTGAGCGCGTCGTGCGCACGCGATGCGGGCGCTGTTGCCGCGGCTGCTGCGAGCGCCGCGCTGCCGGACAGCACCGTCGCGGGTCTGACAGGCGTCGGCCTGGGCGGCGCCGCGGCAGCCACCGCCAATCCGCAGGAAGCCCTGGCGACGCAAAGCGCGGCGCAAACCACATCGACGCAGCGCGCAGCCGCAACGATCGCGGCATTGCCCGGCACCGTCAAGGACACCGGCACGGTCGACTCGCATTCGGCCGCACTCGGTGTCGCCTTGCTCGATCGCACGGGTGGCAAGAAAGACGGCGCCAAAGACATCCCGCGCACCGCGTCGACACAAGACGCTTCGACGCTCGCTCGCACACCGATACCGACATCGACGGCCGCGACCGCTGCCGCAGCGGCCAACGCCGATGCGGCCGCCGCGAGTCGTGCGGCGGTGTCCGCCACCGCGACGCCTGCGGTCGAAACCGCCGTACTCGCGCAGGCGGCCGCTGCCAGCGTTCCAGGCGAAGGCGCGTCGCCATGGCGGCGTATCGAGCGTCCCGGCGATGCATCGACGCCATCGGCCGGTGCAGGCTCCGTGGGCTTCGACGCCGCAGGCAGCGCATCGTCTTCGACCGCGACAAGCGACGCCGCAGCGGCCGCCGCCAACGCCGGCGCCGGCAACACCGAGTTCATGGAGCGCATGGTCGATCAGGTCAGTTGGTGGATGGCGCACCGCAG
>JAQGMP010000466.1 GCA_028292285.1 Variovorax sp.
GAGTTCACCTACACCAACAAGAAGTCGATGGTGAACCAGCGCGATGTCGGCAGCGACACGCAATCGCTCAACATCGCGCTGAAGAACGCGCTGCGGCAAGCGCCCGACGTCATTCAGATCGGCGAAATCCGCGATCGCGAAACGATGACGGCGGCCATCGCCTATGCGCAGTCGGGCCATTTGTGCGTGGCCACGCTGCATGCCAACAACAGCTACCGGGCGCTGAACCGCATCCTGAGCTTCTATCCGGTCGAGGTGCGTGCCACGTTGCTGGGCGACCTCGGCGGCGCGCTGCGCGCCATCGTGGCGCAGCGCCTCTTGCGCCAGCCGAGCGGCTCGCGCGTGCCTGCGCTGGAAGTGATGTTGAACACCGCGCTGGTGGCCGAACTCATCGAAAAGGGCGACTTCTCTGCCGTCAAGGAAGCGATGGAGCAATCGATGGCCGAAGGCTCGCAGACCTTCGAAGAATACATTGCCCGCCTCATCACCGATGGCATGGTGACGCGCGAAGAAGGCTTGTCGCAAGCCGACTCGCCGACCAACCTGATGTGGCGCCTGCAAAACACCAACGCCCCGAAAGCGCCGGCCGCCGAGCATGCGCTGCTCGACCAGGTCGACGAACCGACGTTCACCGACATCACGCTCGACGTGCATTTTTAAGCTTTCAAACCCACACCGCCCTCGATGTCCCGAACGCTCCAGCTTGCCGAACACCTGATCTCGCGCCCCTCGGTCACACCGGACGACGGCGGCTGCCAGCCAATCCTCGGTGAGCGCCTGGCGCCGCTCGGCTTCACGCTCGAAACCATCGAAAGCGGACCGGCAGATTTTCGGGTGACCAACCTGTGGGCGAAACGGGTTGCCGCCGCCAAGCCATCAGGCGAGCAAGCCAGAACGCTGGTCTTCGCCGGCCACACCGACGTGGTGCCGACCGGCCCGGTCGATCAGTGGACCAGCCACCCGTCCACGCCGACGCACCGCGACGGCAAGCTCTACGGCCGCGGCGCATGCGACATGAAAACGTCCATTGCCGCCTTCGTGGTGGCGATCGAAGAGTTTTTGCAGGCAGTGCCCGCGCCAAGCGTGTCGCTCGCGCTGCTCATCACCAGCGATGAAGAAGGCCCGGGCGTCGACGGCACCGTGGCCGTCTGCAACGCGCTCACCGCACGCGGCGAAACCATCGACTACTGCATCGTCGGCGAGCCAACGGCTGTCGAGCGCTGCGGCGACATGATCAAGAACGGCCGCCGCGGCACGATGAGCGGCAAGCTGACGATCCGGGGCGTTCAAGGCCACATCGCGTACCCGCATCTGGCGAAGAACCCGGTGCATGCGTTCGCCCTTGCCCTCGCCGAGCTGGTCGCCATCAACGCCGCAGGCGGCTGGGACGCCGGCAACGCGTCGTTTCAGCCGACGAGTTGGCAGGTGAGCAACTTTCATTCGGGCACCGGCGCCGGCAACGTGATTCCAGGTGCAGCCGTCATCGACTTCAACTTCCGCTTCTCGACCGAGTCCACCGTCGAGTCGCTGCAGCAGCGCGTGAAGGCTGTGCTCGACGCGCATTCGCTCGACTACACGCTGGTGTGGACGGTTGGCGGCCTGCCCTTTCTGACGCCGCCGGGCGATCTGGTCGAGGCGGTGCGCGCCGCCATCGCCGACGAGACCGGCATCGCGACCGAGTTGTCGACCAGCGGCGGCACCAGCGATGCACGCTTCATCGCCAAGATCTGCAAGCAGGTGATCGAACTTGGCCCGGTCAACGCCAGCATCCACAAGATCGACGAGCACATCGATGTCGCATCGATCGAGACGCTGAAGAACATCTACCGCCGCACGCTCGAACGGCTCGACCAGTCGCTGTCTTGATGCAGATGCGCAGCGTGATGGAGCTGGTCGAGGCCGGCGCAACGCAACTGGCCGAAGCCGGCGTGGCGTTCGGGCATGGCACGGTCAACGCCTTCGACGAAGCCGCCTGGCTCGTGCTGTGGCAGCTGCGGCTGCCGCTCGACGATCTCGACGCGGTGGCCGACCGCACTGTTTCGCCGGCCGACGAGGCGAAGGTCGTGACGCTGCTGCAACGACGCATCGACACGCGCCAGCCTGCGGCCTACCTCACCAAAGAAGCGTGGCTGCAGGGCGTGCCCTTCTACGTCGACGAGCGCGCCATCGTGCCGCGCAGCTTCATCGCGGAGCTGATTGTCGACGGCAGCATCGACTACTGGCTGAGCGAGCACACGCAGCGGGTGCTCGATCTCTGCACCGGCAACGGCAGCCTGGCCGTGCTGGCCGCGATGACCTATCCGGACGTGGCCGTGACGGCTGCGGACATCTCCGCGGATGCGCTCGAAGTCGCCGCCATCAACGTGACCCGGCACGCGCTCGACGCGCGCATCACGCTGGTCGCCTCCGACGGTTTGGCCGGCGTGCCGGGACCATTCGACCTCATTCTTTGCAACCCGCCGTACGTCAACGCGGCCAGCATGCAGGCGCTGCCGGCGGAATACCGCGCCGAGCCCGCGCTGGCACTGGCGGGCGGTGCCGACGGCATGGACTTTATTCGCACGCTGTTCGAGA
>JAQGMP010000470.1 GCA_028292285.1 Variovorax sp.
GCTGATGACGACGCTGTACTCCGAGCTCTCGAAGGGCCGCGACGTGCAGCAGGCGATGCAGGCCGGACAGCTGGCCGTTTTGAGGAACCCGCGCATGTCGCATCCGTTTTTCTGGGCGCCGTTCAACCTGATCGGCAACTGGCGCCTGACGGTGGGAGGAGCCGGAGCATGAAGCGCCCCCCGCTCCTGATCTCGATGCTGCTGGCCTTCGGTGCGCAGCATGCGCACCACGCCTTCGCAGCCGATGCCGCCGTGCCGCTGCTGCCGACCAAAGACCCGTGCGGCAGCTGCGACCGGCCGTTGGCGCAGGCGCCCATGGCAGGCCCGGGCACGGCCAACCCGAACAGCCAAAGTCTTCCGGCCGCACCGTCGCCGACCGTCGCCGCCTTCCGCCTGAACGACCTTCGCCTGAACGGCGCGCTGGCCCTGTCGAGCGAAGAGCTCAAGAGCGTGACGCAGCCCTACATCGGCCGCAACGTGACGCTCGGCGACCTCGAGGCGCTGGCCCAGGCCATCACCGCGCAGTACCGTGCGCGCGGCTACTTTCTGGCGCAGGCCGTGGTGCCGGTGCAGACGGTGCGCGACGGCATCGTGGAGATCAGCGTCATCGAAGGGCGGCTGGGCAAGGTCGACGTGGTGGTGGCGCCCGATGCACCGATCAGCGAGGCACGCGTGCGCGGCTTCCTCGCGCCGGTGCAAACGGGCGAGGCCGTCAACGCGCCGGCCTACGAGCGGGCCATGCTGCTGCTGTCCGACCAGCCGGGGCTGCGGGTGTCGTCGGCCCTGCAAGAGGGCGGGCAAACGGGCACCACCGACCTGTCGGTCGAAGTGGTGGCGGCACCGCGCTGGGTGTTTGCCGGCGAGGCCGACAACAACGGCACCAGGGAGTCGGGCCGTTACCGCGTCGGCGGCACGGCGCGCTGGCTCAGTCCTTTCGGGATCGGCGACAACCTCGATGCGCGCTTGATGGTGTCCGACAGCAATGCGCTGCAGTTCGGCCGGCTGGCCTACGAGGCACCGATCGGCACCAGCGGACTGCGTGCCGGCGTCGGCCTGTCGCGGGTCAACTACGAACTGGGCGGCGAGTACGAACAACTCGGCGCGCAAGGCAAGGCGGATGTGCTCGACGTGTCGCTCAACTACCCGCTTATCCGCCAACGGCAGCACAACCTGTTCTTGCGGCTGAGCGCCGACAGCAAGCGCCTGACCGACGAGTTCACCGCGGTCGATTTCGAGTCGCGCAAGCGCGTGCAGGGCCTGGGCCTGGGCTGGACCTGGGAGCGCCGCGACGACTGGCTCGGCGGCGGCTACTTCGCCAGTTCGGGCACCTTCTATCACGGCAAGCTCAGCCTGCGTGATGCCGAAACGCACGACTCCGATCAGGGCATCGGCGGCCGCCGCACCGAGGGCAGCTTCAACAAGCTGACCTTCCAGTTCTCGCGGTTGCAGGCCGTCATTCCGCAGCACTCGCTGTACCTGTCGGTCGGCGGCCAGTGGGCCGACAAGAACCTCGACGCTTCCGAGAAACTGGCGCTCGGCGGCGCCCGCGCGGTGCGCGCCTACCCGTCGGGCGAAGTGCTGGTCGATCAGGGATTGATCGGCACCGTCGAATGGCGTTGGTCGTTCAACGCCGACGTCACGCCTTTCGTGTTCTACGACGCCGCCCACGGCCGGCAGTCGCACGATGCCTCGCCTTTCGACACCGGCCCCAACAGCCGCAGCCTGCGCGGGCTGGGCTTCGGCGTGAGCTGGGCGCGGCCCGGCAGCTTCGCGCTCAACGCCACGCTCGCCTGGCGCGACGGCACCGCACGCGCCGTGACCGACGGTGGCGGCCACAACCCACGCCTCTTCGTTCAGCTTCAGAAAAGCTTTTGATGACGGCAGTCACCGCAGGGATCGCCCCATGAGAAATCGTTCTTCTTCCAATGCCGCGCAACGGCGTTGGCGCTTGCGTCCGCTGGCACTGTCGCTGGCGTGCATCGGCACCGCCCCGGCATTTGCCGCGTCGCCCTTTCCCACCGGCGGCGTGCTGGTGCGCGGCATGGCCGACATCGGCGCGGCCAGCAACGGAGCGATGACCATCGGCCAGACTTCGGCCCGCGCGATCATCACGTGGAGCGATTTCTCGCTGGGCCTGCACAACACGCTCAACATCACGCAGAGCCAGGGCGCGGGCAGCGTGCTGCTCAACCGTGTGATCAATAACGGGCCGCGGTCGGACATCCTCGGCACCATCAATGCGCCGGGCCACGTATTCATCGTGAACCCGGCGGGCGTGGTGTTCGGTGCGCAGTCGCAGATCAACGTCGGTGGCCTCATCGCGTCGACGCTCGACATCGCGAACGACAGCCTGATGCCGGCCGGCAAGGACAACACGCCGCTGGGTGCCGGCGACGTGCTGACCTTCACGCGCGCCGATGGCGTCACCGGCAAGATCGAACTGCAGGCCGCGGGCGACAGCAAGGCCCGCATCACCACCACCACGCCGGGCGGCACCGTCGTGCTGATGGGCGAGACGGTGAGCAACAGCGGCACGATCAACGTGGCGCAAGGCAGCGTCGGCCTGTTGTCGGGGCGCAGCGCGACCATCGACTACGGCGGCGGCGACGGCCTCACGACCTTCAAGGTCGCGAGCGACACGACCAACCTCGCCGGCAAGGCGCTGATCGAAAACCTCGGCCGCATCAGCGCCGACGGCGGGCGGGTGAGCCTGGTCGCCGCCTCGTCGCAGGTTGGCGCGATGGTGGTCAATCAGCAGGGCACCGTGCAGGCACGCTCGATGGCGTCGCGCAACGGGCAGATCGTTCTGGGCGGCGGCGGCAACAACGAAGTCGTCGTCGGCGGATCGCTCGACGCCACCGGCACGGCCAACGGCGTGGCGGGCGGCAGCGTCCAGATGACCGCGGGCGCGCTGCGCTTCGACGGCGCCACGGTGGATGCGAGCGGCACGCAGGGCGGCACGGTGATCGCGTTCAGCGGTGGCGTGACGATGTCGCCCGAGGTCACTTTGCGCGCCGACGGCGCCACCGGCAAGGGCGGCCAGATCGCGGTGGCTGCGACCAGCATCGCTCATGTCGACGGCACGCTTTCGGCACGCGGCGCCACCGATGGCGGCACCATCGGCACGGGGGGCGGCGCGATGGTCGAGGTCACGCAAGGCGCGGTGATCGATGCGGGCGGCGGCACCGGCGCCAACGGCAAATGGAATGTGCAAAGCAGCAACGACCTTGCCGTCACCAACGACAACATGCCCTACTTGCCGACCGCCTACACCGATGCCGATACGCGCTCGCGCGTGCATGCGGACGCGGTGGGCCGCTCGCTCAGCCGCGGTACCGACGTGGCGTTGTCGAGCAATGCCGCAGTGGTCGCCGGACAGTCCGCGGGGAACGGCGTCACCTTCGAGGCCGGTACGCAGGTGGTGAAGACCGCAGGCCCGGCCAGCACCTTGACGGTCAACTCGGTTCGCAGCATCGCCATGGCGTCGAACGCATCGATCGGATCGGCACAGGGCGCGCTCAACGTCGACTTCAATGCCGACTCGAAGGGCGCCAAGCTCGGCGAGGTGCCGGCCATTCAGGACATCGGTGCCGATTCGATCCAGGCCGGCGCCATCAGCATGCAGAGTGCGTCGATCGCGACGAACGGCGGCAACGTGCGCTTCTACGGGCAGACCGATGCGGACAACGGCCGCGCGGTCGGACTCGGCGGCGTGGCGGGCGTCACGCTCGACAGCAGCCGCATCTCGACCTGTGCGGTGGGATCGGCGTCGTGCGCGGCGACGGCCGGCAGCATCAGCGTGCGCGGCGAGGGCGGCACCA
>JAQGMP010000484.1 GCA_028292285.1 Variovorax sp.
TCGTAGACCGGTCCCTGCATTGCCAGGTCGATGCGCAGTGCGGCGATGGCCGCGGCCGCAAGCGGAAAGCTCACCGCCCACCAGGCGACCCTGAACGGACAGCATTTCGCGAGGTAGCGCAGCCGCCCCAGCAGCACGGCCAGTAAGAAGAGCGTCAACCAGAACAGCGCTTGCGCAAACAGATCAACCTGGCTGCTCGTCACGATGTAGGTCGACGTACCCACAGCGAACGGCGCCAGCAGGATGAGCAGGCTCGGCTGGAGCGCATCGGGCAGCGGTGCTTCAAACACCAGCCGCGAAAAAATCATCGTGAACAACGGGACAGTAAAGAACAGTCCCACCGCCGGGCCGAACACCATCACGCCATGCATCGATTGCAAGCCGAGCGCTGGCATGGCCAGCGGAATGTCCAGCATGCCAACCACCGGGATGATCCAGGCCGGCGTCGCGTGCAGGGTTTGCTGACGGTGATGCATCCAGCGGTCGACCGTGAACCATCCGAAGGCCGCCATGCCGATCGCACCCAGTGCCCAGGCGATGCGCGCCAACAGCAGGTCAAGCGGTGCAAGTACGATCGGCAGCAGCAACAGACTGATCAGGAACGTACCGAACAGATTGCCGGCGATCGGGTGTGCGAACTCGGCACGTACGGCTTGCGGCGCCGTGACCAGCTTGATGGCGTATCCGCCCGCGACGAGCAGAAAGACGACGACGGCCACCGCGCCGATCGCATCGGAAAACAGTCGCGGGATGCCGAAGCGATCGTGCGCGAGGTGCCATGCCACACTCAAGCCGGTCAGACCCATGACGGAGCCGAACAGGCCGACAGGCAGGTAAGCGAAGGCGCCGCTTGCAATAACCGGCAAAGGCGAGATATCGACGTTGTTTTCCATGGCAAGGCTTCAGGTTTGCGGGTTACGGCCCGTCGACTCCATGAGCGCGCGGTCTCCAGCCGGCAGCGCGGTCAGCCAATGCGCTTCGCTGCCAGGCTCCGGGAGCACGTGCCCGTACTCGGCCATGTGCGCGGCGGGCAATTCGACGATGTAGACCCACACGCTGGTCTTCGGCAGGTCGCCCGCGCTCGCGACGGTGTCGAGCAGTCCGGTGAGCAGTGCGAGCTTCATCTCCGCCGTGCGGCCGCCGCGTATCTGCCCGTGGACGAAGACGGTGTTCGGCGCTGCCGGTGCACCGCCCATGAACCAGTCGCCAGCCGCGACATCGACAAAGATGACTTGCGCAAAGAAGCTCTGCGCACCGGTTACTTCGTTGTGCGTGCGCGTGATGCGACTGGCGATACGCTGTTTGACTTCGGCGCTCAATGCGCCGGCGTGGGCGGACACGGTATAGGTGGGCATGTTTGTCTCCAGTGAAGGTCAGGCTCATAGCCGGATGACTTCGCGATCGGGCCTGCGACCGGCGAAGTTTTGAGGATGGCGGCGATGGCCGCAACGGCAGTGTCGACATCGGCACGGCTCACGTCCAGATGCGTCACGGCACGGATCTCGCCGCTGACTTCGCCCATGCGCACGCCGCGCACCGCCAGTTCAGCCAGGAAGGCGCCGTTGGACCAGCCGGTGCCGCTCGGGTCGAAGAACACCATGTTGGTTTCGGGTGCGGGTGTCCGCACACGGATGCCTTCGATCTGTCCCAGGCGGTCCGCGAGGCGCCCTGCGTTGGCGTGGTCGTCCGCCAGTCGCTCGACGTGACGGTCGAGTGCATGCAGGCAGCCCGCGGCGGCGATGCCGGCCTGCCGCATCGCGCCCGCGAAGACGTGTTTGTAGCGCCGTGCTTCCGCGATGAAATCGCGGCTGCCCGCCAGCACCGCGCCGATCGGTGCGCCGAGGCCCTTGGTGAAGTCCAGCCAGACGCTGTCTGCCGTCGCTGCAAACTCGGCGGCTGACGTGCCGCTGGCGACCACGGCGTTGAGAAGCCGCGCGCCGTCCATGTGCACGGCGAGTCCTTCTGCCCCGGCGAGATTCGACACTGCGCGGAGTTCGCCGAGCGACCAAACGGCACCACCACCGAAGTTGTGTGTCTGTTCGACGCAGACCAGCTTCGGCCGTGGCGCGTAGGGGCTGGGCGTGGTGCGAAGCCGACCAAGCGCTGCTCGCAAGTCGCTCGCGTTGAAGATCCCTCGTTCGCTGACGATCGGCTCGACATGCACGGCGGAGCTGAACGCCACGCCGGCCGACTCGGCACGGATGATATGGGCCATCCAGTCTGCGATCACCGCATCGGCGGGCTGCGTGTGCACCTTGATCGCCACGAAGTTGCACATCGTGCCGCCCGCAAACCAAAGGGCCGCCTCCTTGCCGAGCAGTTCGGCCACACGCGCCTGCAGGCGGTTGACGGTGGGGTCTTCGCCGCGCTGCTCGTCGCCGACCTCGGCGTTGGCGATGGCGATGCGCATCGCGGCGGTGGGCTGGCTCTCCGTATCGCTGACAAGAGGAATAAGGCGCTGGGCTGACGACATGCTGTGACTCCGGATTGATGCCCGGAGAGTGACGCGACTTGTCGCAGGCGTCTTGAACGTTCCTTACCTCAGTGCAGTGCCTTGGCGAACTGGCCCGGCGTGAGGCTGGTGATGCGCTTGAAGTGACGTGACAGGTGGCTCTGATCGCTGAAGCCGGTACGGTCCGCGACTTCCGCCAGGCCGTGGCCGCTGCGGATCAAGTCCTTTGCGCGCTCGATCCGCAGCGCGACCCAATAAGCGTGCGGCGCTACGCCGATGGCGGCAGTGAACGAGCGGATGACCTGCGTCTCTGAAACCCCCGCCTCGGCCGCCAGATCGCCGATGCTGAGCGGGCCGGTATGGCAGTCATGGAGCATCTCGCGCACCAGCGAGACGGTGCGGGGCTGAAGCAAGCGGCCGTTTGCCACATGAACATGAGCGTGTCGGGAAAACAGTGCGCGCAGGAACATGAGCGTACGCGACTCGCGCTCCAGCAGGTCACCGAAGCATTGGGATGTCCGATGCAACAACTCGAACTGGCGGTACAGGGCATCGTCCTTGAACACGTGGCCGTCGAACGACCGTATTTCGTGGCCGTCTTCTGCCAGCGCACGTGCGACCAGAGCGGGTGATGGATAGAACATGCGGTAACGCCAGCCGCCGTCGCTGCCTGCTGACCCCGAGTGCACCATTCCCGGATTGATGACGCACAGCGTTCCTTCGGGCATCAGCAACGAGGATCGAGCGCCCGGAGAAAATCGCTGCGCGCCACGCTCGATGACGCCGATGGCGTAGCTGTCGTGCAGGTGGGGCGGGAACTCGAAGTCCTGGTAGTCGGCGCTGAGGTAGTCGACCGGTTCCAGTGCGTTGTCCGTCCACATTCGGATCTGGTTGGTAGACATGTAAGTAAGGGGCTCGCTCGATCGAATCGGTGACCGAGCTGATACATGATGAACCTTAAAACGGTGCTTACACTGTCCGCGCTGGCAGTCAGGTTAAAGGTCGCCTCGAAGTTCGCCGATGGCTGCCGCTAAAAAGTAGATCGATACAACAATTCCCTACGCACGGCTGTCGAAAGGCTCAAAACCGGAACTGGAGCGAACGCGAAGAACGACTGCCCACAGCCGCGCTGGGTCCTGCACCTCTCACCTCACCGACAGTTATCGCTGCAAAACAGCAGTGGGTACGGTGACTTTGGGGCCTTTTTCCGAGCCGCCAGAGAACTTGCAGATAACTGGCTAGAAGCAAAACCAAGCGTCACGACTTCGTCGGATCGGCGCCTCCCGCTAGGCCCGGCACTGCACATTTTCCAAATTGCCTCGCCTGCAAATGCAATGAGTTGTCGTTGCGAGGCCGAAGCAAGCACGGTTGATCCAAGCAAGTCGCGCATCGTCGCCAATCCGATCACACAAGAGCGATTAGCGCGCGTTCCGCTCCGCGTCGCGTTCTTTGAGTCTTGAAGCGAGCCGCCCAGCAAATTCCGCGTTGAACTCACACAAGCCAAACCGACTGCCCTTCTGAATTTACGCTGCTGCGCCGAAGCATTCAATTCATTCGAAGGCATTGCTCAGGCCTCGATCTCCGCGCCGAAGGCTATGCAGAACGGGGGCGCCGCGTCATCTTGGCTGCATCAATTTCTTGACCTCGGCCATTTGCTGCGTTGCGCGCTGGGTAAGCCGCGCCATGGCATCGAGTTGCGACTGGCGTCCCATTTCCGCGAGTTCCTTCATATCCGATAGCGTCTTCTCCAAAGCCTGACGCGCTGTGTCTGCCAGTTTCGAAGGGTCTGCGCCGCCGCTCATTGCAAGCTTGGCCGCATCTTGCATGCCTTGGGCCGCCTGCATCATCATTTCACGCTGTTTTGCCATCATGGCTTGCATCGACTCATAGGTCCCTTTGTTCGCATCCAGAAGGGCTTGAACGTCCTTGCGACGAGCTTCCAGAAGCGCGGTCATGTCAATGCCAGGTATCTGGAACTGTTCAAACAATTTGGTCATGTCTCCGAACGGGTTGGTCTCTGTCGCCATGATTTCTCCTTTTAGATCGCCAAAATTAAGTGCGTCCGCGCCATGATCATGCATGGCATTTCGATAGGGTTGCAACGGATTTCTTGCGACCCTTTGGGTCCACTGTGCGTGACCCTCTGCGCCGAGACCCGGGCCGCTACAGCGGTTCTAATGGCTTGATGGATAAAGCGCAGCGTCAAGCCCTCTTTCTGAGCGGCTCCATTCCACGTGCCTTGCTGTCGCTGGCCGTGCCCATCATCCTGGCCAACGTCTTGCAGACCGGCTATCAGCTGACGGACGCGTTCTGGGTGGGACGGCTGGGCGCCGCTGCGGTGGCCGCCATCTCCGTGAGCTTCCCGGTCACGTTTTTGGTCATCGCGCTGGGCTCGGGCCTTGCCATGGCCGGGGCCACCCTTTCGTCCCAATACATGGGCGCGGGTCGGCAGGACCTCGTCAACCATGTCGCCGCCCAGACGATGCTGATGGTCGTCGTGACCTCGGTCCTCTTCGGCGCCCTGGGCTATGTCCTTGCACCGCATTTGCTCACGCTCCTCGGCGTCGCGCCCGAGGTCTATGCCAACGCTCTCGGATTTTTGCGCGTTTCGTTCGTCGGCATCCTCTTTGTCTTCACCTATGCCATGTTTCAGGCACTGATGCGGGGTGTCGGACAGACGAAGGTGCCGTTGATCATCGTGGGCGCCACGGTGCTGCTCAACTTCCTTCTGGATCCCCTGTTCATTTTTGGCTGGGGTCCGATTCCAGCACAGGGCGTGATGGGCGCCGCCTTCGCCACACTGATCACGCAAGCCCTGGCTTCCATCGCCGGCGTGGTCGTCTTCCTGCGGGGTCGGCACGGCATTCAGCTAACCTGGCGCGGCTTCATGCCGGATCCGGTCTATCTGAAGCGTGCCTTTTTCCTGGGCGTCCCTGGCTCGGTAGAACTCTCGACCCGCGCCTTGGGGCTCATGATCATGTCCTTCCTGGTGGCCAGCTTTGGCACGGTCACGATCGCCGCCTATGGCGTCGGGTCAAACATCCTGCAAATCGTCACTATTCCCGTTATGGGTCTCTCGATGGCGGTGTCTACGTTGGTCGGACAGAACGTCGGCGCAGGCAACGTCGAACGCGCTTCGCAAGCAGCGACGCTGGGAGCCTTTGTCAGTTTCATCTTGCTCACGGCCATCGGCGCCATCGCCTGGCTCTGCGCCCCGTCGCTCGTCGCTTTCTTCATTCCGAACGATTCCGCCGTCATCGCCGAGGGCGCCAGGTTCATTCGCACCATGTGTCTGGCCTGGGGCGGGATCGGCATTCAGCTGTGCATCGTTTCGGCCTTCCGCGCCTCGGGCAACATGCTGATGTCGATGGTGATCGCCATGGTTTCGCAGTGGATGATCCAGTTCCCTCTGGCTTACGTGCTCGGCAAACACACGAGCCTGCAAGCAGAAGGCCTATGGTGGTCGTTTCCTGTCACCAACGTGCTGGTCGCACTGGTGTCGGTGGCCTGGTTCGCAAGAGGAACCTGGAAAGCAAAACGATTGACCGAGGACGACCGCCAGATCTCCAAGATCATTGACAATGCCATCGCTGAAGAAGGCGTTCGCTAGCTCGGCAACATGCAAGATGGCATCTTCGAGATCGACGCAGAAGCACTACGAGAATAGTTCGCGACAGAACTCGCCGCAGCGAACCTTGACGATTGCCGTGGCGCGAACTGAAAGCGGGCCACCGCTCGCACGCATTCCTCCTCCACCGATTCGCTAGTGGCCCTGAACCACGACCTTCAAGAAATGACCCCGCGCCGCATGGGTCCAGCGACAAAATGCATCCCTGTCCTCGGCCGAGGCGAAGGCATAGACCTTGCACGACCCGCGTGCCATTTCGAGCCGATGCTGCGCCTCCCCCTCTCCCGCATATTGAGTAAAGTCTCCGGGCCAATGCTGCCAGGCCAGAAACTTTTTCATGGCTGCGTCCGCGACCGTCAAGTCGTCGGATGTCAATATTGCCGCGTGCTTGAACGAGGCCGGACCTGGCGCCGGCGCCAAACAGGTTGCGTAGATATTTCCGTCAAGGGAGACAAAATGCAGTGCGAAATCCATTCTTCTCTCCTCGGCGCAGATTCCAGCGGTGAGCGTATTGTTTCCTGACCAGACGACTCATGATTTTTGCCACCGTCAAGCTTGACGTGGCATCGGTTTATGGTGTGGCGAAAATCTGTTCCAGGTGCAAGGTCCATCGGACAGGTGGCGTCGCAAAACATCACGAACTCAACATCAAGAGACGATGTCGTGCATCACACAGGCGGCCCAGCGCCTCGGCCTGGCGCCTGAAACGGTTCAAGCGTCGGCAGCGTCATCGTCACAGTTCGGCTTGCCAGGGCATGCCCCGCATCCGCTCACGCTTCTCTTCTTCATCGAAGTGCACGAGCGAAGGCTTGATCAGATCGCTGCGCGCAACGATGCCTGCCAATACCAGGGAATGCTCATCGCTGACAACAGGCAGCCGCTCGAGCCGGTGCCGTGCCATGCGCGTAGCGACGGTGCGACAGCTCTCGCCCGCGACGGCGACGATGGGTGCGCCCTCGCATGCATCGCCGACCTTTGCCATCGGCGTGGTCGCACCATGCTTGCCGAGCATCGAGCGGTCGACCATCCCGACCAGCAAGCCCTCCCGCAGGACCGGAAAGGCGCGATGTATCTGGCTGGGGCCGAAGTGCATCGCCAGGGCCTGCTCCACCGCCATGTCGGCGTCCAGTGTGAGAACGTCCCGCGTCATCACCTCCTCGACAAACTGGCGCTCCAGCGGATCGATGCCGTATTCACGGTAGATGTGATAGCCGCGCCGGGCGATCTTCTCGGTCAGGATGGAGCGCCGCATTGTCAGCACGGTGAAGCCATAGGCGATGGCGGACGTGGTCAGAAGGGGAAGCA
>JAQGMP010000542.1 GCA_028292285.1 Variovorax sp.
ATGCTGAGCGACACGTCGATGGCCAGCAGGATCGAAGAGCGGGCCCAGGGCAGCGGCACCCGTGCCGCCGGGCGGGCCGCGGCCACCAGCAACCCGGCGCACGCGAGCAGGAGCAGCGCGGGCGGCAGGTGCCGCCGCCAAGCGCGGCCGGCCGCCGCCGCGCGGACGGCACCCAGGTTGCTGTAGCGCAAGGCCGCCGCGCCCCGGCGCCGCTGCAGCCACGCGTAAGCCACCGGCAGCAGTGCGAGCGCCGGCAAGAACCAGAGGTACTGAGGCCAGAGGAAGAACATGGGCGGCGCGTGACACCAGAAGAGCGGAGCGCGGAAAAAGAACAGCGTGAAAGTTTCCCCGCATCCGGCAATATCGTGCCTGCGAAGGGTTCTTTTCGCAATCGCCGCGCGCCGCGCTGCCGTTCCCGCGCTGCATCGACGGCTCGCGGAACCGCGGCCGGTGCTCGCCTCAGCCGAAAGTGAAGACGTAGGCTTGCACGCCCGGGTCTTCGAACTCGATTTCGAAGAGGCGGTCGGCGCCATTGCCGGGTTGCCGGACGAGCTGGTAGAGCCGGTGCGAATCGACCGTTCCATTGCCCTGCGCATCCACATCCGAGCCATGGCTCTCGAGCGGCGGCTTGCCGTCCACCCGCACCCTGAAGCGCACCGGCTTGCCGTCGGCGGAAGGCCCCAGCACCATGTGCAGGTCGCGTGCATCGAAGCGGTAGGCGATGCGGCCGGTGGTGCCGCTCAACACCGCACGCTCCGGCTCGACGGTCCAGTCGCCGCCGAGCGACCACTGGTCGGTTTCCAGCGCGGGCGCGGTTTTGTAGGTTTGCATGCGACCGCCGGCGATACCGCCGCGCGGGATGAAGTTGCGCGTGCGCTCGTAGCCCAGGTAGGTCTCCTGCGAACGTGCAGGCGAGCGCGCGGGTGCTGCCAGGGCACCTTCGCCCTGCGGCGCCACCAGTTCCGGCAAGATCGTCTTGCGGCCGGCTTCGGCCAGCAGTTGCTGGAGCACCTGCTCCGACTTCTCATACTGGCTCTCACCGAACTGGTGGTGGCGCACGCGGCCCTGCGCATCGACGAAGTAGAAGGCTGGCCAGTACTGGTTGCCGAACGCACGCCAAAGCGCGAAGTCGCTGTCGACGGCCACCGGGTAGTCGATGCCGAGGTCCTTGATCGCCTTGCGCACGTTGGCGGAGCGCTTCTCGAAAGCGAACTCCGGCGTGTGGACGCCGATGACGACCAGGCCCTGGTCCTTGTACTTCTCGGCCCAAGCGCGCAGGTAGGGCACCGTGCGCAGGCAGTTGATGCACGAGTAGGTCCAGAAATTGACGAGCACGACCTTGCCGCGCAGGCCTTCGCGGGTGAGCGGCGGTGAATTAAGCCATTCGGTCGCGCCGTCGAGCGGCGGCAATGCGCCTTCGACGCCGGGCCGGTAAGCGCCCGGTGCATCGCGCGACGCAGCGGCGGCGGTCTTCAGGAGACCGTCCCCGGCCGCCGGGTCGGTGTCGGCGATCGCATCGCCCGGCATCGCGGCCCGGCTGCGTTCGAGGATCGCCTTCTCGATGCCGGTGGTCGTCGCGAGCGACAGCTTCGCGAGCACGCCGGTGTCGAGCCCGAGCGCGATGGCACCGACACCGGCCAGCACCGCCGCGCCCGTTGCGCGCCGCAGCCAGTCGCCTGCGGGCAAGGAGCCTTTCAGTCGCGACAGCAAGCGTCCGCCGAACAGCAGCGCCAGGGCCAGCGAGGTGCTCGCACCCGCGGCATAGGCCAGCAGCAGCAACGAGGTGCCGGCGCTGGCACCGTTCAAGGCTGCGCCGGTCAGGATCAGGCCGAGGATCGGACCGGCGCAGGGCGCCCACAACAGGCCGGTGCCGATGCCCAGCCACAGCGGCGAGAAGAACCCCGCGCTGCCCGACGCGGGCTCGGCACCCGATTGCGACAGCCGCGCGCCGAGCGCGACGAGCGGCCGGCTCCAGCGTTCCGCCAGACCCGGAAGCAGCAGGCTCGCGCCGAACAGGGCCAGGAGCGCGATCGCCGCGTAGCGTCCGTAGTGGTTCAACGCGACGACCCATCCGCCACCGACCGCGGCCAGCGAGGCGATGGCGGCGAAGGCGACAGCCATCCCGGTCAGCAGCGGGAGCGCATGCGATCGAAACGGCCGGTCGGCGCGCGCGAACACGAAGGGCAGCACCGGCAGGATGCACGGGCTCAGGATGGTGAGAACACCACCAACATACGCAGCGAGGAGGAGCAACATGCGCCGGTTGTAAACCGGAATCGGCAGGCCGCGCGGCGCCGTGTACGCGCGTGTATCCGGCCCCTCCAGGCACACATTAAATTGCCGACTACAGCAGCGATTCGGGGACGAAGGGCGCAACGAGACGAATCAGGAGGCGCTCCCAATAGCCTGTTGATGGCGCGCAGCATCTCGCGCGCGAGTTCCGAACTGTCGACCGTCACGCCCATCTTGGTGTTCTGTGTCGCCGAGCGCGAGTCGAGTTGGGCTCAGCTCGTACAGGTCGACCGGGCTTTGCAGCAGGCGTTTTCGATAACGCACGTAGCGTACGCACCAGCGGCACGTCGTTGGCCGCGAGCGAGTTGGCCAGGAGCGTGAGGCCGACATGCCGCCGGCCGAGCCCGTCGAAGATCTCCATGCCGCGCTCGCCCGGCACCAGATACGGCGAAGTCGCCGAGACGTCGCTCTCGGCCGCGAGCGTGTGCGCCTCGCCCCACAACAAGCCGAGGCGGCCGTCGTAGGGTCCATGGGATCGCAGCATGGACGCCAAACGCGGAGGATCGAATTCTTCTTGTATGGGCGTGTACGCCAGCGAATGCAGATACACGGCCGTACGCATCTCCGCCACCCCGGGCACATCCGGTGCCAACATCGCGACACCATGCGAACTCGACCCAACCTGCCTGCCATCGCCACTGCCCAGGCTTGTCGACCGATGAAAAACGTCTGGTTCGCCCTGCTCTTCCTGGCCGGCGGTCTGTCGTACGAAGTCCGCTATCCGACAAGTTGCCAGTGCACCTCTTCCCGCGCGCCGGCAAGGCCGCGGGATCAGTCGAGCGCCTCGACCGCGGATGCGAACACGTAGCCTTCGCTGCGCACGGTCTTGATGTACCGCGGCTCGCGCGCGTCGTCGCGCAGGCGTTGCCGCAGCCGGCTGACCAGCAGGTCGATCGACCGCTCGAACAGCTCCGCGTCGCGGCCCTGCGTCAAGCCGAGCAGCTGGTCGCGGCTGAGCACCTTTTGTGGATGGTCGAGAAAGGTGCGCAGCAGCCGGTACTCGGCGCCGCTGAGCGCGACCATCGTGCCGGTGTCGTCGACCAGATGCCGCGCGTGGGTGTCGACCTGCCAGTTGCCGAAGGCGAGCTTCTGTGCCGATTCGGTCGACAGCATGTTCGGCGGCAGCATCCGCGTACGCCGCATCACGGCACGCAGCCGCGCGAGCAGTTCGCGCGCCGAGAAGGGTTTGGCAAGGTAGTCGTCGGCGCCCATCTCGAGGCCGAGGATGCGGTCGGCCTCTTCGCTGCGCGCCGTCAGCATCAGGATCGGGATGGCCTTGTACTTGCCCGTGCGCAGGTCGCGGCACAGGGTCAGTCCGTCTTCGCCCGGCAGCATCAGGTCCAGGATGATGAGGTCGAACGGGCCAGCGCTCTCCAGTGCCGCGCGCATGTGGCGGCCGGTCGGCACCGCGACCACGCGCAAGCCGTTCTTCACGAGGTAGGTCGTGAGCAACTCGCGGATTTCGCGGTCGTCGTCGACGATGAGGATTTGATCGTTGGGCCGGGGCGTCATGAAGGGTTCCATCGGATCGCACAAGATCGTGGCCGCACTGTAATGCGAACGCGCGCCGGCCGCCGCGTGCTTTGTATGCCAGCGTATCCGGCGCACCGCTGCCCCGACACACTGCAATACACGCAAATCGGGACCTGGCCTCGACCGGGCCTATAAAGAGCGCCATGACCGATCCAGCCAACCGACTTGCCGTCTCCGCCAGCGCCAGCGTACGTGCGGCCAGACGGCGCCGGTTCGCCCCGCGCACCCTGTTCGCGCGCGTCACGCTGATCATCGTGGTGGGCCTGGCCGCCGCTCAAATGCTGACCTTCGCCGCCATCCGCTACGAGCGCGGCATCGCGATGCGCGAACTGATGATGAGCGGTCTGGAGCGCGACATCGCCAGCTCGGTCGCCATCCTCGATCGCCTGCCTGCGGCGGAGCGCGACAGCTGGCTCGGCCGGCTCGAGCGCCGCAACTACCGCTTCTCGCTGGGCGGCAGCGTGGCGGGTGCGGCTCCGGAATCGCCGGATGTGCAGGCGTTCGGCGGCGCCATCGTCGACGCACTTCGTCCGTTCGATGTGCTCAAGGTGGCGCAGGCCGCGAAGCCAGGCGAAGACATCCTGCTGCAGGTGCGGCTCACGGACGGCAGCAGCGTCGTCGTCGAAGCACGGCGCGTGGGCATACCGGTGTCCGACTGGGTGATCTGGATGCTCACGGCCCAGTTGGCGGTGCTGGCCTTGTGCGGCTGGCTGGCGGTCCGGCTGGTCACGCGGCCGCTGGCGCAATTGGCCGCAGCGGCCGACGACCTTGGGCCCGACCTGAAGGCATCGCAGCTCGCCGAAGATGGACCGACCGAGGTCGCGCACGCCGCGCGCGCTTTCAATGCGATGCAGCAACGGATCGCCGGCTACATGTCGGAACGGGTCGAAATCCTGGCAGCCATTTCGCACGATCTGCAGACGCCGATCACACGCATGCGTTTGCGCGTCGAAATGATGGAAAGCCCGCAAGACCAGTCGAAATTTCGGCAGGACCTGGACGCCATGAATGCCCTGGTGCGCGAAGGCGTGACGTACGCACGCACATTGCACGGCACCAAAGAGCCGCCGTGCCGCATCGACGCCGACGCGCTGTTCGAAAGCATGGTCGCAGACTACGAAGACGCGGGCCAGCAGGTGCTGCTCGAAGGAAGCATCGGGCGGCCGATCGTGACGCGGCCCAACGCGCTGCGCCGCATCCTGGCGAACCTGATCGACAACGGACTGAAGTTCGGCAGTCACGTGAGAGTCGAGCTGGCGATCGATGTCGATCGGCTGCGGGTATTGGTGATCGACGACGGACCGGGTATCCCCAAAGAGCATCTGGAGGCCGTGTTCAAGCCCTTCTTCCGGGTGGAAAGTTCACGCAATCGCGCGACCGGGGGCACCGGCCTGGGCCTGGCGATTGCGCAGCAACTCGCCATGGCGATGGGCGCGGAACTGAGCCTGCGAAACCGCGACGAAGGCGGGCTGGAAGCGCGACTCGTCCTGAACAAGCTGCCGGCTTTCCGCGATTGGCGTCCATGACGAGTGCGACGCAGTTCTTGATGTTCATGACAGCCCTTCGATTGATCTCGCGATCGGTCGACCCCGTCGTCACCGCAACGACCTGAACGCAGCACGCATTTCCTGCGCGAAGAGTTGCGGTTCTTCCCACGACGCGAAGTGTCCACCCTTGTCGACTTCATTGAAGTAGATGAGCTTGCGATAGCTGCGCGCCGCCCAGCTTCGCGGCGCCTGATAGATCTCGCCAGGGAACACCGTGATGGCGACCGGGACCGAGATCTCCGCGCTCCGCTGCTCCGCCGCGTTGAAGTTGTTGTTGTTGTTTTCCCAATAGAGCCGGGCGGACGAAGTGGCGCTGTTGGTCAACCAGTAGAGCGTGATGTCGTCGAGCATCTCGTCTTTCGTGAGCGAGCGCTCCGGGTCGCCGCCGCTGTATGTCCATGCGGCCAGCTTGTCGTAGATCCAGGCCGCCTGGCCCGCAGGCGAATCGGCCAGCGCGTAGCCCACGGTTTGCGGGCGCGTGACCATCATGGCGGCGTAGCCTCCGCCCTTCTTGTACAGGTTGTCGAGCGAGGCGTATGCCGCCTTCTCCACCTTTGACAATCCGGCCGGCACCGGATCGCCATGGCTCAGTGCCGTGGCGACGTTCTTCGGCACGGTCGCGGGCATGTTCACGTGGATGCCGACCAAGCCTTTCGGCGCCTGGCGTCCCATCGCCGCAGCCACCACGGAGCCCCAGTCGCCGCCTTGCGAAACATAGCGCGTGTAGCCGAGGCGATCCTTCATCAACACGTCCCAGGCGCGGGCGATGCGCTCGGGGCCCCAGCCCGTGCCGCGCGGTTTGCCCGAGAAGCCGTAGCCGGGCATCGACGGCAGCACGACATCGAAGGCGTCTTCCGCGCGGCCGCCGTAGGCCGTCGGATCAGTCAGTGGACCGATGACCTTCAGCAGCTCCATCACCGAGCCCGGCCAGCCGTGCGTGATGAGCAGCGGCATGGCGTTCGGATGCCGCGACTTCACCTGCACATACTGGATGTCGACGCCGTCGATCTCGGTCACGAACTGCGGCAGGGCGTTGAGCTTCGCCTCGACCTTGCGCCAGTCGTAGTCGGTGCCCCAGTAGCGCATGAGTGCCTGGAACTTCTCGAGGCGCACGCCTTGTGATTGGTCGGAAGCGGTTTCCTTGTCGGGCCAGCGCGTCGCCGCGATGCGCTGCCGGAGGTCGACCAGCGCCGCTTCCGGAATGGCGACGCGAAACGGACGAATCGCGACGTCGTCGGCCGCAAGGGTTTGAGCCGCGGCCGGCGCGTGCAGCGACGACACCGCAGCGAACGCCAATGCAGCGACCGCAGCGGAATGAAACCGGCGACGAGCCGGCGCTGAAGGGATGAAGAACATGATCGATTCCTTGAATTCGGACTGAAGACACCAGGACACGGTGGCCCTCAAATCGGAGTCAGCGGCGTGACACGTCGACCACGGCAGCGGCAAAGGCTTCCGGCGCTTCCTGCGGCAAGTTGTGCCCGATCCCTCCGCGGACGAGCCGGTGCTCGTAGGCCGCCGAGAACTTGCTGGCATAGGCGGCCGGTTCGGGATGCGGTGCGCCGTTGGCGTCTCCTTCGAGCGTGATGGTCGGCACGCCGATCACCGGCGCCTGGGCGAGGCGGCTTTCGAAGTCGTCGTACTTCGCTTCGCCCGCCGCCAACCCCAGCCGCCAGCGGTAGTTGTGGATCACGATGCTCACGTGATCCGGGTTGTCGAACGCGGCCGCGCTGCGTTCGAAGGTGGCGGCGCTGAACGCCCATTTGGGCGATGCGATCTGCCAGATCAACTTTGCGAATTCCTGCCGGTTCTTTTCATAGCCCGCGCGGCCGCGCTCGGTCGCGAAGTAATACTGGTACCACCATTGCAGTTCGGCCTTCGGCGGCAAAGGCGCACTGCCGGCCGCCTGGCTGCCGATGAGATATCCGCTGACCGACACCAGCGCCTTCACGCGCCCGGGCCACAGCGCGGCCATGATGCAAGCGGTGCGCGCGCCCCAGTCGCAGCCGGCCACGGTTGCGCTCTTGATGTTCAACGCATCCATCAAGGCGATGATGTCGACGGCGACTGCCGCCTGCTGGCCGTTGCGAAGCGTGTCGCTCGCCAGGAATCGCGTCGTGCCGTATCCGCGCAAATGCGGAACGATGACCCTGTGGCCGGCGTTTGCCAGCAGTGCCGCCACATCGGCATAGGTATGGATGTCATACGGCCATCCGTGAAGCAGGATGACCGGATCCCCATTCGAGGGACCGGTTTCGAAATAGCCCACGCTGAGCACGCCCGCGTCGATCTGCTTGATCGGTTCAAGTTTTCTCGGCGGTGCGCCGGCAGCAGCTGCTTGAGCGTGTGCGGCGCCCATCGCACCCACGTTGACCAAGGCCGCGGCGGCTACCGCAGTGCCGAGGAAACTTCGGCGCGGACGATCGATCTCTTCTGTCATTTCAATTCCTTTGTGAGGCTCGACCCGGAGGGTCGCGGTACATCGCCGAAATGGCGGACGGCTCACAGATTGGAAAGCGGCTTTGTATCTCCGGTGTGTCGAAGCCCTGGCCTTCTTGCGTCACTCTGTACCTGAGGAGGGGCGCGACACTTGAACGTACACAGGAGTGTTCCGGTAGCTTTGCCGCGTCATCGAATTGAATGACAGACACATCGCGCGCAACGGTTCAGCATCGGCTCTTCCTCCGAAAGAAGCCCATGCCTTTGCACCCGTCCATCGCGGCCCTGGCGGCCCTCGCCCCTCTTCCTCTTGCGTCCACGCCGCACCGGTCCGTCGGCGCACGGATCGCCCTGCTCGGCGCGATCGCCGTGCTCGGCGCCGCGCCGACCTTCGCGCAGCCGGTGACCGGCGACCTGACGCTGTTGACGACCGTCGAGGCGGCCGCCGCGTTGTGCCAGGGCCGTATGACCAGCGTCGATCTGGTGCAGGCGACCCTCGCCAAAGCCAAATCGAAGCCGCAGCTCAACGCCTTCATCACGCTCGACGAAGCAGGCGCACTTCGCGCCGCGCAACTTGCCGATGCGCAACATGCGCGGCAGCCGCGCGGCGCCGTCTGCAAGCCGCTGGCCGGCGTGCCGATCGTCGTCAAGGACAACATCCAGGTCAAAGGCTTGCCGGCCTCTGCCGGAACGCCCGCGCTCAAGGGCTTCGTGCCGACGCAGGATGCGCCGGTCGTCGCCCGGCTGCGTGCCGCCGGCGCCATCGTCGTGGGCAAGACCAACATGCATGAGCTGGCGTTCGGCGTGACGGGCTACAACCCGGCCTTCCAGAGCGGCACCGAAGTCGGCGTGCGCAATGCGTACGACGTCAGCCGCGTGGCCGGTGGCTCGTCGTCGGGCAACGGCGCGGCGCTGGGCGCGCGCATCGTCGCAGCGGCAGTCGGCACCGACACGGGCGGATCGGTCCGCATTCCCTGCGCGTTCAACGGCTGTGCGTCGCTGCGCCCCAGCATCGGCCGCTATCCGCAAGCCGGCATCACGCCGATCTCGCACACGCGCGACACCGCCGGGCCGATGGCAACGTCGATGGCCAGCGTCGCGCTGCTCGACAGCGTGATCGCCGGTGGCGCCGCCGCAAAGCCGGCCGACCTCAAGCGCGTCAGGCTCGGCGTGGTCGCATCGATGATGGCGCACCTCGACGCCGACACGCAGGCCGCCACCGATGCGGCGATCAAGAAGCTCGAGGCGGCCGGCGTGACGATCGTGCCGGTCGAGATGCCGAAGCTGGACGAACTCAACGGCGCCGTGGGCTTCCCGGTCGCGCTGTACGAAGCCGACGACGACCTCGCCGCCTACCTCGCAAAGTACCGCACGGGCGTGTCGATCCAGCAGGTGGCCGCCGGCATCGCCAGTCCGGACGTCAAGGGCACCTTCGATGCGCTCGTGATTCCGCGCAAGCTGCCCGCGCCGACGGGTCTGGTCGATGCCAAGCCGGTGTACGACAACGCGATGAAGGTCGCGCGGCCGGCGCTGCAAAAGCTCTATGCCGCCACATTCGCGCAGAACCGGCTCGATGCGTTGGTGTTTCCGACCGTGCCGACCGTCGCGCCGGTCGCCAATGCGGAGTCGAGCAGCCCGGAGAACTTCGGCAAGCTGATCCAGAACACCGACCCCGGCAGCAACGCCGGCATCCCCGGCATCCAATTGCCGGCCGGCATCGGCGCGACCAGCAAGCTGCCGGTGGGGATGGAACTGGACGGACCTGCGGGCAGCGATCGCAAACTGCTCGCGATCGGCCTGGCGATCGAAAACACTCTCGGGCGGCTGCCTGCGCCCGACTGAGTTCGGGGACTGAGTTCGGGTTCTAGGCGCCCGGCGGAGTCCAGCGCGCCAAAGCAGAGCGGCGCCCGATGCCCAGCTTGACGAAGATGCGGCGCAGGTAGGTCCGCACAGTGGGCAAGCCGATCTGCATCGCCCGTGCGATCTCCTTGTCGGTCAGGCCCCGGCATACCGACCGGGCGACTTGCTGCTCGCGGGGACTGAGCTCGCTCCAGCCCCGGCGGTCGCTCGAATCGGCATCGGTTGCTCGGACTGCATCGCGGTCTGCATCGTCTTGCCGAGCGCGCAGCAAGGCGCCGATGAACGCCGGCTCGATCAGGTCGAGCAGCGCCTTCTCATGGGGGCCGAAGTTGCCTTTCTCCCGCGTGCGCCAGATGCGCAAATCGCCCAGCGCGCGGTGTTCGCCACCTGCGCCGTCGCCATCGAAAGCGTGCAGGTTCATGCCCCAATGCAGTTTGTCGCGCGCCAGAAAGTCGTTGAAGAACGGCGTGCGCATCAGCTCGCGCTGCGGCATCACCTCGGTCACCAACGTCGCCCGGCGCCGGGACTGCAGCACGAAGGTGATCGGGTCGTGGTGCTGGTGCCATTGGTCGTAGCGGGCGAGATTGGCCGGGTCCATGTTGACCGCCACGCAGCCGCCGAAATGGCTGCTCTGCGCATCCCAGCGAAACGACGCGAACTGGTCGGCCCGCAGCAATTGCATCAACGCCGGCCCGAGCCGCTCGCGCACCTCGCGTTCGTTCTGGTCTTCAGCGAGCAGTGAAAACACCGCGCGCAGCGAATGGTGTTCAGAGGCCGAAAGGTACATCGCCGCCTTGTGTGCGCCGCAGTGCCGCAGCGCGTGTGCCGAGGCTAACCGGAGGCGCGGCCGTCGGCAAGACGGCGCAGGCGAGCCAGCAGCCCGTCGACGCCCTGCTCGATCATGTCGAAGGCTTCGACGAACGCGGCCTGGTCGCCGTACCAGGGATCGGGCACGTCACGGTCTCGCTCCCCAGCGAAGTCCATCAGCAGCGTCACCTTGCCGGCGTGTGCCGGTGCGATGCGGCGCAGCGCGGCGCCATGTGCGCGCGTCATGCCGATCACATGATCGAAGCGGTCGAAGTCGGCCGCGGTGATCTGCCGCGCAAGGCGATCGGGCATGGCGATGCCGCGGCGTTTCGCTTCCGCGACCGAGCGCCGGTCGGCCGGATTGCCGCGCTCTTCGTCGGAGACAGCGGCGCTGTCGACGCGCACAGCCAAGCCGGCTTCGCGCGCCTTGTGGACGAGCAGCGCGTGCGCGGTCGGCGAGCGGCAGATGTTGCCGGTGCAGACAAAGAGAATTGAAGGAATCTCCATGCGAGACGATACATCGCGGAATGAAGATGTGAGTCCCGATGGACATGACATGCGCTCTACGGTAACAATCGCTTACCTAGGGAGAGGTTATGAAATTCATTTGTTCGGTCGTCGCATTGGCGGCGTTGGTTGGTTGCGCTGGAACGAATCGTCCGACGACGGGTCCCGGCTCCGGGTTCGGCGCGGCCTACGTCCCCGATGTGAAGCCCACGGCAACTGCGGCGTCAGACTACGACGCGACCCTCGGCAAATGCCAGCGATGGGCACGGGATCTGCCCTACACCCGCACGGGGCAGCACGACGGAGCCCTGGCGTTCATCGGATTTGCGTCGGGCTTTGCTTTCGGCTACACGACCCCGCTGGTAGGAATCGACTTCTTTGCAGCGACCACCGTCGGCGCTGCCGGGTACGGCGGCTTCGGCTACTGGGTCGAGGCTCCGGAGCGGCAGAACTGGTACGCGAAGCAGGAGACGTTGATGGTCAACTGCATGACGATGTCCGGCTATGAGAACAACGACCCGAGCGTCAAAGTGACCTATGTGAAGCACGATTCGATGGTTCAGACAGTCCGGAAGACCGGCGTTGATACCTACGGTGCCGAACGCCTGGCCAAGGCTCGCAGTTGCGGTACAGCGCCGCTCGCCGACATGGTTGCCAAGGGGCCGGGCTTCGAAAGTTACCGGGTAGCCTGCCCAGCGAGCGAAGCGCTTGCCATTCGATGTGAGTTCGGTAACTGCCGGATCTTGCGTTAAGCGTGGGATCGCGCATGGCCCTCACCGTCAAATTCCACGTCGGGAAGCTCGGCAATGCCCATGGTTTTCACAAGATCAGCAACGCCCGGAAGTCGTTGACGTTGGTGTGCGTCGGCCCGGTCACCAGCAGGTCGCCGATGGCGTCGAAGTAGCCGTAGGCATCG